>JALZIY010000204.1 GCA_030860085.1 Bacteroidota bacterium
GTATAGTGCTTTCGTATTTATTACTCACTCCTTCCTTCTTCTCTGCCTCGATCTCATCTTTTACATGCATACTTTCAAATCTTCCGGGATATTTCTTTAGGAGTTCAAGAGGTCTGCCACCTCCTTCATACATGTTACCAATATCCATTTGCTGCGTCACTAAAGCCGGATCTGTTTTTTCCAGCATGATATCATAGATCATTTTATTATTCAATGACTTACTGAACTCAAAATCATGATTATGATATCCGAATTTTAACCCTGACTTTTTACAAAGTTCACCGCATCTATTGAATACATCAAGAAAACTAACAAGGCCGTCGTAATCTTTGCGAAGGCTTTCTTCGAGATATGGGCTTATTACATATCGCTGTCCGACTATTGCAGCATCTTCCACCGTTTGCTTCCATTCATCGGTAAAGTCTTTGGCTTCTTTATTCCAATGCTTACCAGCCATTACCGTATGGCCACTCGGCATTTTTAAACCAAGACCATTTAATACTTTTTTAAATTCAGAAGCACTATATCCATAAAATTTTCTACCTGTGTAATTGGCGTGTTCGACATTCCTGTATCCCATTGCAGCTAATTGTTTCAAAGTGCCCAAGGGATCTTTTTTCATATCATCACGCACGGAATATAATTGTATGCCTAATGTAATTTCCTTTGCGCTTTTACTCGCGAAAATATTGTTGGAGAAAAACATGGTTCCTGCAAGTGAGAGGGAACCGCTGACCAGAAATTTTCTTCTTGATAGTTTCATTTTATAGATTTTAATGTCGTCAATTAAAAATATTAATTAAAAACGTATTGAATGTTAGCACAAAATATTTAATCAAAGCCTAAGTGTCCACAGTATTCAGCCATGCAATTTTTTGTTCCGCTTCATGCGGCTCGCCTATGATCTTTGAATATAATTCTGGCCTTCTTGCTTTTTTATACCTGTATCCTCCTGCATTTATCAATTTGGTTTTATCAAAAACTGCGGTTACCACATCATTTCCAAGTGTTCTGCATTCTGCTATAACATCGCCAAAAGGGTCTATGATCATAGAACACCCGTTCTTAAGCTGATCATCATCCATACCAATGGCATTAGAAAATACGGCATACAATGCATTATCATACGCCCTTGAAGGCAGCCATTTCATCAGCCATTCACGTCCCTTCATTCCATTGAATTCCAACCGTAAAGATGTGGGATCATTCTCTTTATTCTTCCACAAAGCAGGGTCCACAAAACCTGCTCCCGGGCGGGGAGATGGCGTACACATGGTTACGTGCGGCATAAAAAGAATATCGGCACCTAACAAGTTTGTTGCCCTTACATTTTCAATGATATTATTATCATAGCAAATGAGGATGCCGCATTTCCATCCGCACAATTCAAATATTGTATATGCATCACCGGGAGTAATACCCGGGTGAATGAAAGGATGTAATTTCCTGTGCTTAGCGATGCACCCGGTCTTGTCAACACATACATATGCTTTGTATATTTTATCTTCGGTGTCTTTTTCAAACAGTCCTGCTAAAACCGCAATATTAAATCTGGCGGCTATTTCTGTAAGTCTTGTTATACTTTCTCCACCCGGAATATATTCTGCAATATCCAGCAATTGTTCTTTGGTAAGATGCCGTGCAAATGAATAACCTGTTATTGAGCATTCATGAAAAGTTACGGCTGAAGCCCCCTGCCGAACAGCAGTTTCGCAAAGGGTTTCTATTGTTTTTAAATTATAATTTTTATCCCCGCTTTTATGTTCAAACTGGGCTGTAGCAATTTTAATATTTTCCATTTAATCTATAATTTCTGCAAACAGGTATGAATACTTGGCAAAGGAAAAATTAGTGACAATTTAATTTGCCATTTCAAAAAATAAATAATGCCTGCCCACTTTTTCCAAATCTACGGTCAATCAACTGACAGTCGGTTTAACCTTAGTAGCAAAATTGGTTATTAATACCCGCAACATATTTACCTTATTGAGCCTGATTATATTTTCAGTTTAATATGAGTAAGGAAATAAGGTTAAAATCATCAATGTAATTTCTATTCTACTAAGGTTCGCACAAAATCACTTTTCAGCTTTCTTTTATTTTCATTTGCTGAGGGTCCCAGTAAATTATTTTCTTACCAAAATAACTTTGATTACAAGCCAGGCATGGAGCTGCGGCCCTGAAACCAAAAGCTGCATCTTCCACTACCGGCTTACCAGATCTTATGCTATCAAAAAAATTAGTGTGGTGCTCCAGGTGCTCATCGAAGTCTTTCGGTTGTTTGTAAACTATGTCAGGCTTTATTACTCTCTTTTGCTCTTCAGAACTATATTTCTGGTTATACTGCTGTAGCAATGTTTCCTGCATAGCTTTAGGATAAGTTGTCAAAGCATCCCAACCTCCTATGCCCGGGGCCTTCGGCATTATGCTGTGGTGTACCGTTAATCCTTCCCAGCCTATATCAATAGTCCCCTCATCGCCCACAAACCTTATCACTTCTGAACCACCTGTGCCACTCACAAAGTTTACCTGCAGCGTTAATTGAAAAGCAGGATGCTCCGGTGTTTCAGCATACTGCATAATTCCCGTCATTACATCGGGCACACCCCGGCCATCTTTCCAATAACTCAATTGACCAGAAGCAAATATTGCATTTGGACCTTTAGAACCTGTGATAACATGCGTACCTGAAAGAAGGTGAACAAACAGATCGCCTGCAACACCCGTACCGAATTGACGATAGTTTCGCCACCAGAAAAATTTTTTAGGATCGTAAGGCATTTTGGGCAGGCCGGCTATATACCTATCCCAATCAACAGTTTCAGGCGATGCATCAGCAGGCATTGTATATTGCCACGCACCCAATGCATCCTGCCTGTCGTAAATAGCATTTACCATATTGAGCTTACCTATTTCACCTGACTTATACAGTTCATGTGCTTTTGCATATACAACACTGCTTACACGTTGGCTCCCTACCTGCATTATTTTTTTACTCGCTTTTTGTGCTTCTATAACGCCAAGCCCTTCATTGATTAAATGGACCATCGGCTTTTCACAATACACATGCTTTCCTTTTTGCAGCGCTTCTTTTGTAATACGTGCATGCCAGTGATCACCCGTGCCAATTATTACAGCATCAATATCTTTCCTGTCTAAAATTTTGCGGTAATCATTGGTAACAAAAAAGGTCTTTGCCAAATACTTCCTTTGCCCGTTCCAGCCTGCCAGTATACAGATCGCATGCGGCTACCATTTGCACACCAGGTATTTTTAGGGCTGTGTTGATATTTATATTACCCATGATCCCCATGCCTATAACGGCAACGTTGATCTTGTCATTTGCCAGGATTTTTTTTTGATACCGTATAGTACGTTCTTCAATTTTTTCTTCTGCTGCAAAAGATGCAAGGGGTCCTGCACCAAGGGCTAAGGTGGTGCCAGTAATTTGTTTAAGAAAAATTCTTCGGGATGATGGTTGCTTTTTCTTTTGCATGTTTACAATTTTTATAAAGATTAGAAAACATTATTTAAAAAGAAATAAATGCGAAGAGATATAGAGTCAAATATTATCAGAATAAATTTAAGCAGTTTTCAAAACAAATATTTAGGCTCTTCAATTTATCTTTTCGCCTTCGTTGGTGCGTCAGGAATTTAATGAATGTTTACTAATCCCAAAGTATCTTGCGGTTAAAGTAACTGATTATCTAAAATCAATTATCTATTACCGGCTGTTACTTACAAAAGCAATTCTTTTACTATCCGGGCTCCAGGATGGCGTGTTGATTGTACCCTGCCCGCCATACAAATAAGCAATTACTTTTGGCGCACCCCCACTAACAGGCATTAAACGCAACATAACTCTCTTGTAAAATGGATGATCACCGGGAGCAACTGTAGTTGGAAATGAAAGAATGACCATCCATTTACCATCGGGAGAAATATGGGGAAACCAGTTGTTGTATTCATCAAAGGTTATCTGTTCTTTACCGCTTCCATCTGGTTTCATCCGCCATATTTGCATGGTGCCTGTTTCATTGCTATTAAAATAAATGTATTTACCATCTGGAGAATATTCAGGGCCGTCTGCCAGGCCGCTCTTATTGAAGGTTAACTGCACTTCAGGGCCACCGCTAATTGATTTTTTATAAATATTATAGGCAGGGCTCTTGCTTATACGTTGTGCTGTATAAATTACTTCTCTCTGATCAGGACTCCATCCATGCAAATAGGAAGGAGTGCTGTCGGTAATCAGCTTTGGTTCGCCTCCGGTCAACGGTAAATAGTAAATAGTAGAACCACCTCCTGGCATGCCGTCACGATGATGACTTATGGCCAGCATTTTTCCATTAAAAGAAATAACATGATCATTGTTGTTTCTGTTGGCAAAACCTGTGTTTAGTTTTTCCGGTACACCTCCTTCAATGGGAATTGTGTAAATAGATCCACCCTGATTAAAAAGCAATTTCTTTCCATCGGGCATCCAGTTTGGCGCTTCAAACCTGCCTGAGTCCTGGTGAATCATAAGGCGCTTTCCATCAAATACATTTACCAGTTCCATCCGGCTTGATAATATACCATCCCGGTTAGCATTGTAAGGTTCAGCCACCGGTTTTTCAATTCTTACATTCCATGCCATACCTTCTTCCAACACGTCGGCATCGTGGCTACATATAAATAATCCTCCCAGCACTTCATCGGGCATATCAATCATATCCGTTCTTCCAATTTCCTGCAATGGTTCGCCGGGATTGGCGATTCGCATGATGAAGATTTTGCCGGTGCGTTCTAATTGTAAAATTTGTGCGTTTCTTTTTACCGAAAAAATTTCATCTTCCGGGTCTCGCATATAGGCACCACGCATTCTGCGCCATTGCAGCACGGTTAATCCATCTGCATGAACAGTAGCACTCATATGAGCGGCATCGTCTTGTTCAGATGCACGAATCATCCACCCTATCTTACGATGAGGATGTTTACCATCAGCCAACAATTTTACATTAGCAGTTAGAATAAAATCGCCTTTGATTTTGCTGTATGCATAATGAAACTCATCCCTGTTAAACCAAACGTTATAGCCAGCGCCTTTCAAAGTATAACTTTGGTCGGTGGCATTATATGATGCAGCCCCTTTTACTTTGGGATTGCCCACATCGGCATGATTTTGAAAAATCCCAACCGGGTTAGATTGCGCCAATCCTAAAAAGGAATTAAATATTATCAGCCCCATTAATGGAACGCTTATAAAAAGTTTGCGTGACGTAATTGATCTTTTCATATACCAGCAATTTGGTTAAGGAATATACTATTAAGCGGGGACGTTTGCGGAAAACTTTTTTTATTAATAGAGGAAAATATGAGATGAAACACTAGGCGATTCAGCATTTAATTTTCAGTTGATTCATATTGTGTTGCATACTTACAAGTGGCTGTCAGAAATATTCTTACTGCTCGAAAATTCTTCTAACAGCACTAAGTGCAAGGCGTACCAGGTTTTAGCGGGTTGCAGGAATTTATTTATCAACTTATAAAAGTTCATATAAAACGCTTATACACATTTTTAAAAAATTAAAATCTCGTCCCAAAATTATTCATTATTGCTTTTTTTGTTATTTTCCAATAATATCCCTGTAACAATACCGCATTTATTTCTAAAAAAACTGGCATTGCAATTAAAGATAATTGCGAGGAGTGTTTTTGAACTCTTTTAGAGTAACAATAATTTCTTTTATTACTTCAATAATTATTTATTCTCTACTTACCACCCTGGATTTCGTGCAAGATTAGGATTCGCTGTCCTGTCTGGTTCCGGGATAGGATAGTAATATTTTTTCTCCTCCCATTTTCTGGTAATATTGGCAAGCCAGGTAATCTCTCCAAAAGTGTCATTTGATAATCTTTGAGAATTAGGTACTCCATTAATTGTGGCCGATACATTAATATATGTTACACCAGATGGCCTGTTCGCCGGCAATACTTTATAAAAAGCAACATCCAAAATTC
>JALZIY010000133.1 GCA_030860085.1 Bacteroidota bacterium
GGCCCAGGCCAGGCATTAAATCAAAGAGACAATGGTATTAATGTAATTATTGGGCAACGTAAAAATTCAAAATCTTGGGACAAAGCTGTTAACGATGGATTTGTTCCTGGAGAAACGCTTTTTGATATAGAAGAAGCCTTGGAACGTGGGACTATTATCTGTTATTTATTAAGTGATGCTGCACAAATTCAACTGTGGCCAACGGTAAAAAAACATTTAACTCCCGGCAAGGCATTATATTTCTCACATGGTTTTGGTATTACCTACAATGATCAAACAGGCATTGTTCCTCCTGCAGATGTCGATGTGTTTTTAGTGGCGCCAAAAGGTTCGGGCACATCACTTCGCAGAATGTTTTTGCAGGGTCGTGGATTGAACAGTAGCTATGCTATTTTCCAGGATGCTACAGGCCGGGCATTTGAGAGAGTGGCTGCTTTAGGTATTGCAATAGGTAGCGGATATTTGTTTGAAACAAATTTCAAAAAAGAAGTGTACAGTGATCTAACGGGTGAACGTGGTACATTGATGGGCGCCATCCAGGGAATTTTTGCAGCACAATACGAAGTGCTTCGCTCAAAAGGCCACTCACCATCGGAAGCATTTAATGAAACAGTGGAAGAGCTTACACAATCATTGATGCCACTGGTAGCCGAAAATGGAATGGATTGGATGTATGCTAATTGCTCCACTACTGCACAACGTGGTGCATTGGACTGGTGGAAAAAATTCCGTGATGCGACCGCACCGGTTTTCAAAGAATTGTATGAAAGTGTAGCCGCGGGTAATGAAGCTGCCAGGTCAATTGAAAGCAACAGCAAAACTAACTATCGTGAAAAGCTGGAAGAAGAATTGAAAGAACTGCGTGAAAGCGAGTTGTGGCAATCGGGAAAAACGGTAAGAAATTTACGACCGGAAAATCAGAAGCCTGTTAAAAAAGTTGAGTCTTTGAAAGAGACGGTTGAACAATTACCTTTTAATCTGCTTCAATAATGGATACAATATCTCTATCTAATTCCAAATTAAATTACACGCAGGCTGTAGAAAGATTAAAGCCTGTCGTGAATAAAACGCCGTTGGAGTTTAATCATAACCTGTCAAAGAAATATAGCTGCAATATTTATTTAAAAAGAGAAGATTTACAAATTACCCGCTCTTATAAATTACGCGGCGCATATAATATGATGAGCAGGCTGACGCAGGCTCAATTAAATAAGACTGTTGTCTGTGCCAGTGCAGGCAATCATGCACAAGGTTTTGCTTATTCTTGCAAAAAGCTGAATGTAAAAGGTGTTGTCTTTATGCCTATTATTACGCCGCAACAAAAGATCCAACAAACAAAAATGTTTGGAGGAAATAATATTGACATACTGTTGGTTGGAGATACATTTGATGACTGTGCCATTGCCGCAAAAAAATATACTGAAAAAAATGACCTGACCTTTATTCCCCCTTTTGATGATTACCGTATCATCGAAGGACAGGCAACAATAGGTGTGGAAATTTTAGAAGACCTGTCTTCAATTGATTATCTTTTTATCCCTGTGGGCGGGGGAGGGTTAGCTGCCGGCGTAGGTTCTTATTTTAAAACTTTTTCGCCTAAAACAAAAATAATTGGCATTGAACCGGAAGGCGCACCATCTATGGCCGCTGCATTAAAAGCAGGCCACCCGGTTGTATTAGATGATATTGAAAGATTTGTGGATGGAGCAGCCGTTAAAAGAGTAGGGGATCTTAGTTTTTCCATTTGTAAAGATATTTTAGACGGAATGCACCTTGTGGCAGAGGGTAATGTATGTTCTGTTATTTTGAAACTTTATAATGAAGACGCATTAGTAGTGGAACCGGCAGGCGCACTGTCTATTGCAGCATTAGATGATTATAAAGAACTGATAAAAAGTAAAAATATAGTATGTATTGTAAGTGGTGGTAATAATGATATAGATCGCATGCAGGAGATAAAAGAACGTTCCCTGCAGTATGAGGGACTGAAGCATTATTTTTTAATTCGCTTTGCTCAACGGGCAGGGGCGTTGAAAGAATTTGTCAATCAAGTTTTAGGACCAGATGATGATATTACACGTTTTGAATACATGCAGAAACATAATAAAGAGACAGGGCCTGCATTGGTTGGGATAGAATTAAAATCAAAAAAAGACTACGATAGCTTATTAGAGAATTTGAAACGATTCCATGTTAATTATTCGGAGATAAAAGATGATAACATGTTTGAATATATTGTTTAAACAATACAACACATTCAGGAGATTTATTTATCTACTTAGCTGGCGGAAAAATAATTTTTATTAGGCAAGAAATTCGCGTTTATTCAGGACGAAACATCGAATAAGAAAACCACTTACAATGAGACTTCCGTTATGATAATTTTTTATTTGCTAAGCAGGACTGTTGATAAGTACATACAGAAGAAATGCATTAAATGCCATGAATAATAAGAGAAGAATGATGTTGAGGAAAAGGGAAGATTTTTTTAATTCAACAAAGGGTTTTAAAATTGTTTTCATAGGATAAATTTTCAATCAGGATAATAAGAATACTAAAATAGAAGTTTCAAAATTATTTTGCAAGAAAAAACCGAGATAAAATATTAATTGATCTTGTGTTTTCGTAATCCTACCTGACCTTTGAAATTGAGAAACGTAATACTACTAAACGGCGTTCTAACAGCAAGCGGCTTCTAAGCCAATTTCAATTCCTTCATGGTACAATTAAAAGCACACCTTCAATCTGAATAGTGTCAGTGGTGATTATTTTTGATATTGGCCAACCAAGGTTCTATATTTGCAGGTCTTTTTTTGCGGTCATAAATTCAATTTTCACAGAATAGATTTCCTTTTTTGTCGGTGTGCTGAGGACCAATGAGCTTCTCTAACGACGGGGCAAGTAACATCCCTTAAAAAAAGGCTCTCTACTTATGAGACAGCCTCTTAGGAATGCGGTTTACTTCAAAGCAAAAACAACCGAAACATCATATTTCAATTTTATTTTTTTGAAATCGGTGGGTGCAACATCTGCAACCATCTCTGCCGCGTTCTGCCTAAGCAATTCATTTGATGTCCGCCTGTTCATATTGTAATAGGAATATAATATTCTACAGGTTCGTTGATAGTAACAGCTTCACCTATGGTTTCACCAATCGATGCAGATAAATATTGTGCTTTTTCTTTTGCAGCTTTTACTGCTGCAATCTTTAATTGCCTGCGGAATTCTGCCAGCCTGCTATGCGAGGTACGTTGTATGAAAAAATTACTGGTGGCGTTATCA
>JALZIY010000147.1 GCA_030860085.1 Bacteroidota bacterium
AAGAATGCAGGTGCAAGTTTTAGCAGGGATACATTAGATGAACGCATTATTAATGATGTAAAAAATAAGACAGGTAAAATTATTGATGTACAGGGCGGGTTTCCACATGGCACTGCTTATGAACAAACCATTAATGCGTGGCCTGCATTAAAAAAGGGAATTGCTCCAACTGATACAGATAAGGATGGCATGCCTGATGAATGGGAGGAGAAGAATGGCTTGAATAAAAACGATGCAACAGATGCAATCAATAACAGGTTACACAAACACTATACGAACATCGAAGTTTATATAAACAGTTTAATCAACTAAATATGCAGCGCAGAAACTTTATCCGCAATACATCACTGGCATCTACAGGTTTATTATTGGCTCAAACTCCGTTTACCGCATTTGCTTCCGCTGCTAAAACAAAGATCGCCATGGTTGGTACAGGCCATCGCGGCACAGGCTTTTGGGGCAAGACAGTGGTAGATAATTATAGTGATGTAGTGGAGTTTGTTGGTCTTTGTGATAACAATCCCGGGCGATTGGAGTTTGCAAAAAAAAGGATGGGAGTTCAATGCCCGCTTTTTACTGATTTTGAAAAGATGATGAATACAGTGAAACCCGAAATGGTGATTGTAACTACGGTTGATTCAAATCACGATCAGTTTATCATTAAGGCAATGGAAATGGGCGCGGATGTGATCACAGAAAAGCCAATGACCACCGATGAAATAAAATGCAAAGCGATTCTAAATGCTGAAAAAAGAACAGGTCGTAAAGTAACAGTAGCTTTTAATTATCGTCATGGCCCGCACATGATGAAGATAAAAGAATTGCTTGCAGATAATGGAATTGGCAAGGTTACTTCAGTTGATTTCAACTGGATGCTGAACGTTTATCATGGCGCTGACTACTTCCGCAGGTGGCATGGCATCATGGCTAAAAGCGGTTCACTTTGGGTGCACAAGGCCTCGCATCATTTCGACCTGCTCAATTGGTGGCTGAATTCGGAACCGGTTGAAGTAACTGCTTATGGCAGCCTGGAACATTATGGAAAAAATAATCCTTTCCGTGGTGTAAAATGCAGGGGATGCGAATATAAAGACAATTGTAAATTTTATAAGGATATAACTACCGATGAATGGTTAAACAATTTGTATGTTAAGAACGAGCATTATGATGGTTACCTGCGTGATGGTTGTGTATGGAGAAAAGAAATTGACATCTATGATAAGATGTCGGCACAGATCATATATGCCAATGGCGTAACAGTTAATTATAGCCTCACTACTTATTCTCCCTACGAAGGTTGGCGAATTGCTTTTAACGGTTTCGACGGAAGAATTGATACCTGGCAGGATATTCCTTACCAGGAAACAGCGGTTATCAACCAGGATCAAAGACATGCGCTCGAAATGTCGCAGGATAAAGAAGCAATTCCCGGTCAGTTCAGGGATATTATTGTGATGGATAATTTTTCAAAAAAACATGAAGTGGTAAAAGTGCCGCAATATGCAGGAGGGCATGGGGGCGGCGATAAAAGAATGCAGGACAGGATATTTAGAAATCAAAAAGATAATCCGCATAACATCATGGCAGGAACAAGAGATGGCGCCATGTCCTTATTAATTGGCGTAGCTGCACGTAAAAGTATTCAACAAAAAAGAGCAGTGAGTATTTCAGAGCTTACTGATCTTATTCCTAAATCAATTCGTCATACTATTTAATACGGCTTATGAAAAAATATTTTTGGATAGCAACATTTTTTCTCTCTGCATTTGCCTTACCTCCCAAAAATAAAATAAAAATATTTTTAGCCGGTGATTCTACCATGTCAGTTAAAGAAGTAAAAGCTTATCCGGAAACAGGTTGGGGAATGCCCTTTATACATTTTTTTGATTCAACGGTAACAGTAGATAACCGAGCAAAAAATGGCCGCAGCACACGAACCTTTATTTCAGAAGGTCTTTGGGAAAAACTGATAAATGATGTGAAAGAAGACGATTATGTATTTATACAATTTGGTCATAATGATGAATCAAAAGAAAAAACAGAACGTTATTCATCACCTGAAGAATATAAAAACAACCTTACAAAATTTATTACAGAAACCATAGCCAAGAAAGCAAAGCCTGTTTTACTTACACCTGTCAGCAGAAGAAGATTTAAAGAAGGTAAAACCATTGAAACGCATGAAGTATACTCCAAAGTCGTAAGAGAGTTGTCGCAACAAATGAAGATACCTTTTATTGACCTGGATAAAAAAAGCATGGAGCTTTATCAGCAATATGGCGAGGAAACCTCAAAATTATTTTTTTTGCAACTGCAGCCTGGTGAGCATCCCAATTACCCGGAAGGGAAAATTGATAATACACATTTCAGTGAACTCGGAGCAAGAAAAGTGGCACAGATCGTTCTGCAAGAAATCAGGAATCTTAATCTTGAATTAGCCGATCGCATTATTAAACCTGTTGTAAAGAAGTAAACTATTGTTAAGTTAAACGTGAATTGTCAATGGTGATGGTCAATTGTGCGTGCCTGAAATAGGTTGACATTTTTTAAAATGGTTCAAACAAATTTAATTGTGTTTTCACTATTC
>JALZIY010000161.1 GCA_030860085.1 Bacteroidota bacterium
GTATATAAAAGCAATGAAAGAAAAAATTGCAGTTCTGGAAACCACCCGCACTGTTGAAGGATTGCAGGATCTTGCCGATGCTTTCAAAAGAATTGCTGAAGCTGACAAACCACAGTGGCAACCCTATTATTATGCAGCGCTGGCACAGGTAAACAGTGGATACGCAATGATGGACAATCCGCGGCCAGACAAAATTGATCCGGTTGCGGATAAAGCAGAGGCATTGCTGAATAAAGCAGAAGCATTAAGTAAGAACAATTCTGAAATCTATGCAGTGAAAAGCATGATTGCTACTCTGCGCTATATTGTTAATCCTATGAAACGTGCTATGAAATATGCTCCTCTGGCAGCACAGGCCCTGGAAACAGCAAAAAAATTGAACCCCGAAAACCCCAGAGTTTATCTATTGAAAGGGCGGGACAAATTTCATACACCAACGCTATTTGGCGGCAGCAAAGCTGAAGCTAAAAAATTATTTGAGCTCAGTTTACAGAAATTCGAATTTTATAAACCGGCAACTGCGCTTGATCCTTATTGGGGAAGGGGTACAGCAAATCATTTTTTAAGTCAGATTAAGTAAAATCATGGAAGAGAAATTTTCACCGCAGGAAAGCTTACAGTTGATTCAATCAATGATTGAAAAAACAAAAGAAAATATAAGTGAGAACCGGTTTTTTTTCTTACTGTGGGGCTGGATTACTTTTATTGCAGTCCTTACTCAGTTTATATTAAAAGTAGTTGTTGATTACAAGCATCACTATATTGTATGGCTTTCAGTAATACCGGCAGCAATTATAACCATAGTGAAAGGTAATAAAATGAAGGCACGATCATACAGAACTTATGTAGGTGAAAGTATGGGCTTTTTATGGATGGGGATTGGAATCAGTTTTTTTATTCTAAGTATTATTATATCTACTTCTATCGGTTGGATGAAAGCCTGGCCTTTTTTCATTCTCTTTTATGGTTTAGGCACATTTATTTCAGGAAAGTTTATCCAGTTTAAACCTCTTGTATTTGGCGGAGTTTTTTGCTGGATTATTGCATGCATAACAGTCTTTGTGCCTTATGATTACCAGCTGCTTCTGGCTGCATTAGCTATTCTGTGTAGTTATATAATTCCCGGTTACCTGATCAAATCAGAAAAACAAAATAATTATGGAACCTAATGAACGAGTGCCAACTCACCAAGAAAGTTTACTTATCATTGAGCAGATGATCACAGCTGCTAAAAACGAACATCGGGAAAAAGGTGAAGGGTGGCTGTTATGGGGGTGGCTGTTATTTACTGCCAGCATAT
Organism: Bacteroidota bacterium; assembly: GCA_030860085.1. GTDB lineage: Bacteria > Bacteroidota > Bacteroidia > Chitinophagales > Chitinophagaceae > Flavisolibacter. The sequence goes on from JALZIY010000161.1 coordinate 1,301, forward strand.
TATCTGCATTATTAGTACAATTTAACAGACCTGAATACATTGGATGGGTTTGGACGGGTATGACTGCAATTGTTATTATTGCTTTTATACTGGAATTAAGAAGGAAGAAGGCACAGATGGTAAAAACTTATGTTCAGGAATTACTTGATAAGTTCAGTACAGGGTTTTTAATTAGTTTATTATCTATTATAACCGCTACTACAATTGTGGCAAACCTTAATGAAGGAAATTCTGGTAGTAACATAGCATTTGCCTTTGGCTATTTTTTTATTCTCTATGCCTTCTTGATGTATATTCATGGCAGCGCTATTCGCTTCACTCCCTTAATAATAGGGGCTGCAGTAAACTGGATTGCAGCCATTGCAATTTTTCTGGTAAACGATTTTAAATATGCAATGATCATTTCCGCTATTGCAGTTTTTATCGGGTATTTAATTCCCGGATACATGTTGCGCAATCAATATAAAAAGTCTTTAAAAGCAAAGCAAGAGAGTGTTTAAGGAGCTGGATCCCATATTACATTCTCAGTTACGTTTGGCAGTAATGTCGCTTCTCATCGGTGTTAAAGAAGCAGAGTTTACATTCATTAAAGAAAAGACCGGCGCTACTGCAGGTAACTTAAGTGTGCAGATACAAAAATTAAAAGATGCGGGTTATATTGAAGTGACAAAACAATTTAAAGACAATTATCCTCAGACAACTTGTAAAGTCACAAAAGAAGGCATCAAAGCTTTTGAAACGTATGTAAAAAATTTACAGGATTATTTAAAATCGTAATTTTTAAGTGCGCTATCGGTCAATTGTATCATCAATTTTTTCATCTTCTACATTTTTCAAAACTTCTGCAGTGATTTTTCTTAGAGGATTCTTATTTCTTTCCTCGTAATCAGCACGATTATTTAAAATATGCACACATTCAAAAACAGCTGTTGTAAAAGAAGTTGTATCGGCAATATTTTTTCCGGCAATGTCAAATGCAGTCCCGTGATCGGGTGAGGTACGTACAAAAGGTAATCCTGCTGTAAAATTTACGCCTTCGCCAACAGCAATGGTTTTAAAAGGTATTAACCCCTGGTCGTGATACATAGCAAGTACCGCATCAAATTGTAAATAACTTCTTCTCGCAAAAAAAGCATCTGCACTATAGGGGCCAAACACAAGCATTTGATGTTTTACCTGTTGAATAGCTGGTTTAATAATTTGATCTTCTTCAGTTCCAATCAGTCCTTCATCACCTGCATGTGGGTTTAGGCCAAGTACAGCAATCTTTGGTTTATCAATACCAAAATCCTTTCTTAAGCTTTGATTTAACAGGTTTAATTTGGAATTAATACTCTCTTTTGTAACATTTTCTGCCACTTGTTGAATGGGTAAATGTTCAGTAACTAAAGCTACTCTCAGGTTCATGGCATATAACAACATCAATACATCTGCTGCATTAACAGCATCTTTTAGAAATGGTGTATGGCCTGTGTAATTAAATTCTGCAGAACGTACATTTTTTTTATGAATTGGTGCGGTGACAAGGCCTTGAATGTGGCCATGGTATATAGCCTGCATCGCTGCTTTTAATGATAATACAGCATAGCGACCACCAGTTTCATTTAGTTGGCCGGGAGTTATCACTACCTCTTGTTCCCAGCAGTTAAAAATATTTATTTGTCTATGATTGATCTTGTTGAAATCCCTGATGTTTTGATAGCTAAACTGTACATCAGGCAACGATTTTCTGTAAAAGTTTATCAGCTTGTTGGATCCAAAAATTACCGGGGTGCAATATTCCAGTATACGCTGATCGGAAAACGTTTTAATAATGAGTTCAGTGCCAATACCATTTAAATCGCCACAGGTGATACCAATAATCGGTTTGTTCATAATGAAAAGTGTAATGCAATTTACCGTAAAGCTACAATACTATATTAGCCATTACCGTTGGGAACATAAGTACTGTAAAGCTTATTGATTATATTTTTGTTACACACATGTACACACTAAAGAAATCATTAGGGCAGCATTTTTTGAAAGATGAAAACATTAGTAGAAAAATAGTAGAGGAATTAAAAACTTGTTCATTTAGGAATTTGGTAGAAGTGGGGCCCGGTGGTGGTGCATTGACTAAGTATTTATTACAGATACCCAATATTAATTTTAAAGCAGTGGAAATTGACCAGGATAAGATAAATTTTTTGAGGAATTCACATCCGGAATTGGGCAATAAATTAGTGCATGAAAACTTTTTAAGAATTGATAAACCTTTCGAGGCCTCTTTTGCGCTCATCGGAAATTTCCCATACAACATTTCCACAGAAATTTTATTTAAGATCTTAGAGTGGAAGCAAGATGTAGTATGTGCGATAGGTATGTTTCAAAAAGAAGTAGCCAGCCGCATAGCTGCTAAAGAGGGGGGCAAAGTTTACGGTGTTACCAGTGTGCTGGTGCAGGCTTTTTTTGATGTTCAGTATTTATTTGACGTGGATGAAAACAGTTTTGATCCA
>JALZIY010000177.1 GCA_030860085.1 Bacteroidota bacterium
ACCTTCTCCAAAGGAGAAGGCCAACCAAGCTCAGCCCTCGCTTTTCATATATCCTTCTATAACAACTTTCCTTTAAGCCTATTTATAATCAATAAAGCATCTGCGACCTAAGTCACCCCTTTAAGGGGACAGGGGATAGTATTTCTTTCTCCAGGTTTGAAAAAAATTGTTTCGTCAAAGTATTGGAAACGCCGCCTATCAACCTTTGTCCCATTGCTGCCAGCATACCGGATAGTTTTACGTCACCATCAAAAGCAACTTCGGTTTGTTTTTCATTAACCGGTAGCAGGGAAATTTTTATAGCAGCATTAGCGTTCCCGATTTTACTGTTCTGCTGCACTTTCAGCGTAAAACCTTCCGGCTCTTTTATTTCTTCCATTTGCAAGTCGCCGGTAAAAGAACTGTTTACCGGACCAAGTTTTATCTCAAGAATTGATTTGTATTTATTATCGGTTGTTTTCTCTAACCGGGAAATACCAGGTACAATCTTCGCAAGAGTATCAGTATCCATCAGTTGTTCCCAGACCCTTGATGGAGTGGCATTGACTACATGTTTGCCTGTAAGTTGCATACAAAGTGGAAGTAAGATATTAATAGAAATTGTTAACCTGTATCACAATCACTACCCCTGCAACAAATTCACTATTAAGTTAGGGAACTTTGAGCACGGAAATTATTTTATTTTACCCCGAAAAACCGCGTGAACATCTTTTTCGTTAATGCAAAAAATGACGACGTATCTATTTGATAGTTTAGTGGTACCCTCATTGAACCATCTTTTTTATATAAATTTCGTTTGAGGCTTTTAGTCGATAAAAAAGTCTTAAGCACATCATTAAATACGAAGGTGAGAAAGTATATTTTTGTTATGATGGTTGCAAAGACTTCACCCCGAACCACTCTCCAAAGGAGAAGGGCTTAGAACCCATCTTTAGTCGGAAAATAATGTAAAGAACAAATGATCATTGATAAATATAACCGTGTTCATAATTATCTCAGAATATCACTGACGGATAATTGCAACCTTCGTTGCTTTTACTGTATGCCTGAAGAAGATTATGAATTTACACCGGCTTCAAGATTGATGCAGGCAGATGAGATTGAAGCATTGGCAAAAATATTTGTTGACCTGGGTGTAAATAAAATCAGACTGACCGGTGGTGAACCACTAGTACGAAAGGATGCAAAAAATATTATTCTTGCCTTATCAAAATTGCCGGTCAAGCTAACCCTTACTACCAACGCTACACGGCTCCATGAATTTGCAGATACACTGGAACAGGCAAGAATCAAATCGCTGAATATAAGTTTGGATACATTGCAGCAGGAAAAATTTAATCTTATCACCCGGCGCAACCAGTTTCAATTAGTGTATGATAATATTCATCTTTTAATGAGCAAAGGATTTCATGTAAAAGTAAATATGGTTGTGATGAAGGGATTGAATGAAAATGAACTTAATGATTTTGTTGAGTGGACAAAGCATGAACCGGTGCATATCCGTTTTATTGAGTTTATGCCTTTTACAGGCAACCGCTGGACAAGCAATAAAGTTTTTACAATGCAGCAGATGCTGCAGGTAATTGAAGAGAGATATGAAATGGTGAGATTGCAGGATGAAAAACATGATACGGCAAAAGGATACCAGGTGCCGGGTCATAAGGGAACATTTTCTGTCATCAGCACAATGAGTGAAAACTTTTGTGGCGATTGTAACCGCATGAGATTAACAGCAGACGGTAAAATGAAGAACTGTCTTTTTTCAAAAGAAGAAACGGATTTGCTTACAGCTTTTCGCAGAGGAGAAGATGTGGTTCCATTGATTCATCAAAGCATTCAATCAAAAGCCAAAGAATTAGGAGGACAGTTTACTGCCGATTTTGAGCATTTGCATGCAGAAGATATAAATAATAGGAGTATGATAACGATTGGGGGATAGAAGAGCCCCCCTTCCCTAAAGGGGAGCAACGGTTTGTGCCTGCCATAATAACTTTTATATATTCTGAAAATAGAAATTAAGATGAGTAAAATGAATCTCTCAAACACCCCTTTAGGGGATGGGGGCATGATCTCAGTAATAGAAGCAAAACAAATAATACTCAAAAATATAATTACGTTATCGCCTGTAAAGATGCAATTGCTTCACGCAGCAGGTATGGTATTGGCAGAAGATGTACATGCTTTAGTAAATATTCCGGCTTACGATCAATCTTCAATGGATGGTTACGCTTTTTCATTTTATCATTGGAAAGAAAAAAAATCATTAAAAATAAAAGGTGAGATGGCAGCGGGCAGTAGTGAAACTTTTTCGTTATCGCCAGAAAACGCAGTCCGCATTTTTACTGGCGCCGGTGTGCCACCCGGCGCTGATACTGTAGTGATGCAGGAAAAGATTAAGATTGAAAATAATTACTTGATTATAGAAGATGAAAATATACAGCACAGTTCAAACGTGCGGGCCAAAGGTTCAGAAATAAAAGCCGATGACCTGGCATTGGCAAAAGAAACTTTATTAATGCCTGCTGCAATTGGGTTCCTGGCTGGCGTTGGTATTACAGAAGTTTTGGTATATCCG
>JALZIY010000211.1 GCA_030860085.1 Bacteroidota bacterium
AATCATGACAATCATAAAAAGAAATGGAAACTTGCTGAATCAATTCCCTGCGCCTTTTGATGATTTCCTTAACCGTGACATTTTTAATTGGGGTTCATCGAACTTTTCAGACACCAACACAACGATCCCTGCGGTCAACATTAAGGAAACAGCAGATAATTATGAAGTGGAAGTGGCAGCACCAGGCATGACTAAAAAAGATTTTAGAGTGCAACTGGATGGAAACGTGCTGACAATAACTTCTGAAAAATCTTCTCAAAAAGAAGAAAATGAAGATGTAAGGTATAGTACCCGTGAATTTAGTTACCAATCTTTTTCAAGAACTTTCAATTTGCAAAAAGATGTGGTGGATACAGAAAATTTGGCAGCAAAATATGAAGATGGCGTTTTACGTCTTTTAATTCCCAAAAAGGAAAATGCCAAACAAAAACAGCCAAGGCTAATTGAGATCTCGTAAGTTCTCAAAACTCGCATTAAACAAAAGTTGCTTTTATCCAAAGGCAACTTTTGTTGTTTAAACGTTTGTTATTGACATTATCGATTTATGAATGGAATATATGAATTGTTAGGGAGCGGGTAATATTGCTATAGGATATTGTATAATTTCAAAATAATACGTGTTGGCTTTACGCAAGTCAAAAATCTAAAAAAATGTACGCATTTTAAGCTAAACCTCTGAAATGGGTACAGAAAAAAATTGTTTACGAATTGGTCTTGCGTATTTTAGCAGTAATACAGCTGTTGGCGGTAATTGGGCAAGACTATTACAAGATTGAGTAATGATTAATAAGGTCTGCTACATGTTGATGATTAATTTGTAATTTTTCTTGAGTAAAATATTGAAATGACTAGCAAGGTAAAAGGTATTCCTGATAACTCATCGCGTATTATTCCAAGGTTGGTGTGCAATGATGGGGCCGCTGAAATTGATTTCTGCGTTGACACATTTGATGCAGTGGAACTCAATAGACGACTGGGTCCCGATGGCATGATGGCACATGCCCTACTCACAATCGGAGGCGAGATGATTATGATTGAAGGCGAATGGCCAACTCTACCCAGCCGTGCACCGAAACCTGACGGCAGCTCCTCAGTTGTGATCTTCGTATACGTCGAAGATGTGGACAAAACAGTTGAACGAGCCGTTGCAAAAGGTGCTACGGCCATCATGCAGCCACAGGATCAATTTTGGGGTGACCGGATCGCTTGGATAATGGATCCATCTGGTCACGTCTGGACAATAGCAACCCGGATTGAAGAGACTACTGCCGAAGAACGTTCAGATCGATGGGATACGATTTTGAAGGAGAAAAATGCGTGACTTGCGGACTGTGTAAAACGGACTGAACAATACAACTTTGACAATTATATAAATAAGCCTGGGAATAAAATATGGCAACTAAATAAATACCCACAACTACCCCGAACAAAAATAATGCTGCAAGTGGGGCAGGACATTGAAACATCAGCTATGTCCTACTCTCAGCAGCATTTCCGGCTCAACAAATAAAGACAGGCAAAAGTTCTTAACTTCATCAGCAAAACAAAGCCACGCTGCAGTACCGAGCTGACAGTTATAAATATCCCACCTGCAGCAATACCTGAACGTTAGCGGCTATTTTAAACAGACCTCCATCAGACACAAAATGCGAAGTGCAGATGAAATAAAAAAACTGGTAATTGATATAGCAAAATCTGACGACAGAATTAGAGCAATTTTATTAAATGGTTCACGGGCTAATAATAAAGTATTGCCTGACAAACTCCAGGATTTTGATATTGTATATATCGTAGTCAACCTGGGCAGTTTTACTGCTGACCACAGTTGGACAAATGTTTTTGGTGAGAAAATTATTTGGCAATTACCAGATGAGATGGGCATTGGTGAAAAAGATAATGAAAGAAAAAGCGGCTTTAGTTATTTAATGTTATTTAAAGACGGGAATAGAATTGATTTAACACTGTTTCCAAAAGAAAGGCTTGAGAAAGATTTTCATCTTGACAGTTTAACCTTAGTTTGGCTTGATAAAGACAACTTATTTTCAAATATTTCCAAGCCTGATGAATTTGACTATTTGATTAAAAAACCAACTGAAAAAGAATTTTTGGATACTTGTAACGAATTTTGGTGGGTAAGTACTTACGTTTCAAAGGGACTTTTGAGAAAAGAAATTACCTATTCAAAAGAAATGCTTGAAACTGCTGTGCGGCCAATGTTTATGAAAATCATAGAATGGTTTATTGGAACTAAAACAAATTTTTCTATTTCGTTTGGGAAGGGCGGAAAATTTATGAAGCAAACTTTATCAAGTACACACTACGAAAAAATACTGGCTACGTATTCGGACCAACAATTAGAAAACAATTGGAAGGCTTTATTTCTCATGACAGATCTTTTTAAAGAGTTTGCAGCCATAGTCGCTAATAAATTAAATTTTCAATACAACTTAGATGAAGAACAAAATGTTATAGCTTATTTGAAAGCTTCGTATAACGGGCCAAAATAAACAGCCGCTCTGCAAGGTTGGCAATATCTACTTAACAGACGACAATCAAATATTTTCGATATAGTTAAAAAGTAGTGCGAATATTTCTCGGCCCCTTAGCAATGCTGATTGGTAGTTTATCTATTTCATCGCCGCCGCTTTCATTTCATCAGCCAACTCCTGCCCCAGGTATCTCTCAATCCAATTATGCAGCAGGTAAATAACAGGTGTAAGAATTATAGCAACGCAAAATTTATAAATATAATTTACCAGGCCCACGGCAATAAACAAACTAAACGGCCATACAAAATCTCCTTCCGAATTATTTATCCTGCTTCCAATATAAAAGGCAATAAATAAAACAACAAAACTATCAATGAACTGAGAAACAAGCGTAGAGCCAGTTGCCCGTAACCATATCCTCTTTTCTCCCGTAGCTCTTTTTATTTTATGAAAGACAAATACATCAATCAATTGGCTTAAAATAAACGCAACTAATGAACCAAGGATAATATTACTCCCTTGTCCCAATATACTTTCATAGGCTATTTCCATATTTGGTACACCACTACCCTGCTTACTGGTAACAAAAAAATCTGCAGGTACTAATCGCATGGCTCCATAAAAAATGATAAAGGCAAAAATGATCAACCCCGCAGTTAAAAAAGATAAAAAGCGAACACCGCGTTTGCCATAATATTCATTTATAATATCTGTCATAACAAAAATAACAGGCCATAATAAAACACCTGCAGTTAGATTCAGTGAAAGCATATTGCCAAATACATTCATATCCAACGGTGTAAGCCCCAATGTTTTTTCCAGCGAAAATATTTTAACGCCAATGATCTCTGCTATTAATGCATTGGCTATAAAAAAACCACCAAGAATTATAAATAATCTCGCCGGCTTATGCTTAATAATGGAATGTATCATTTAAAAATAAAAGGTATTGCAGTTGTAATAATAGAAAAATGAAATTTGCCAGCACCAGCCATTTTGGAAGTCTTTGCAAAAGCGGCTTTTTTCGTATCAACATAAACACGTAAAAAATATTTACTAAAGGATTTACGAGGATGGCAAATACATAACCGATAATAATAATGGTTGATATCACTGCATCATTTCCTCCCAAATTTCTCCATTGCAATAATACAGTTAAAAGAAAGAAAAGGTTGCAAATGAAAGCGATGCGGGACAAAAATAATAGCCAGCGCATGAACGATTTTACTGTAAAATAGCATTATTTTGTCCAGTTTCTAAAAACGATATATGCAAAAAACGGCCTTTCAAAAACTTCTCCCACACATTATTGCTGTCCTGATTTTTTTAATTGTTGCGGTTGTTTTTTGCAGTCCTGTACTACAAGGTAAAGTGCTTACACAATCCGATATTATGCATTGGAAAGGTATGGCCCAACAGTCTTTTGAATTTAAAGAGCAGTATGGTCATTTTCCACTTTGGACAAATAGTATGTTTGGTGGCATGCCGGCCTATCATATTGCCATGGAAAGCACTGCTGCATCGCCGGCTTTATTTCATTTTCTTTTTACTTTTTTTTTACCAAAACCAATCAGCTTCTTTTTTTTAGCCTGTATTTGCTTTTATTTTTTATGCCAGGCGTTCCGAATCAATACATGGATCAGCATTTTTGGAGCCTTAGCTTATGCGTATGCAACTTATAACCCCGTAATTGTTACAGTTGGTCACGATACTAAAATGTTTTCGTTAGGATATGTACCTGCATTATTAGGCGCTCTTGTACTATTATATGAAAAAAAATATTGGCTCGGCAGTGCATTGACTGCTCTTTTTAGTTTTTTATTAGTTAGCATGAATCACCTGCAGATCATGTATTATTTCCTGATAATGGCAGTGTTTATTACGGTTGGCTACGTAATTATTTGGGTTAGAGAAAAGGATTTTAAACACGTAGCCATAGCTCTATCTTTTGCAGGAGTTGCCGGGTTAGCCAGCATATTGGGTAATTCCGTTAATATGTTTGTTACCTACGATTACTCTAAAGCCACTATGCGCAACGGTACTTTAAGCCTGGATACAGCCAATAACAGCGGCACGAAAAAAGCTGGTTTACCTATTGATTATGCATTTAACTGGAGCTATGGAAAAACAGAAACATTCACGCTTTTATTCCCTGCAATTTATGGGGGTAGCAACAGCCCGGAATTAAAAGA
>JALZIY010000214.1 GCA_030860085.1 Bacteroidota bacterium
ATTTTTATTTACGTATTTACTGCAGCTTTGAAACGCTGACACAAATAGAGTTAAAGGATTTTGAGTGGGTGGAAGAATTTTATTCTCAGGAAGCCCGCCAGTATTTAATTGGTGTTATTCATTTTAAAAAACTCATTGAATCAGGTTGGGTAAATAAAGAATCAATTTCACTTATTGTATGCCCAAATGGTGTTATCGAAGAAATATACACCAGAAAAGCAAAGAAATTAAGTCATCAATTAGCAGGATCGCATTTCGTGGAAAAAACTTCTGAAACCCTGTCTAATTTACCCAAAGAATTATCAGGCATTTTAAGCCATAAACTATAATAACCGGTCGTTCTGAATTTTAAAAATAGGAGCCTTTCATTTTATCTACTTCATTTTTAAGTCCATAAATTGTAATTGATACCTATTCTACTGGTAATATCATTTTAACCAAATGCCATTGTTTGTGTGGATATGAAGCAGCTTTCGAAAAAAAAGAATTAATCAAACAACCCTTATTCCTTCGATATTTCCCTCATTTGATATTCCTGTATAAGAGGTGGGTTTTCCGGCGTTAATGTAAAAAATATTTCGATGTTCTTCTTTTCACCTATTAAAATGAAACTGCCTCTTAAATTATTTTCAGGTATCATCTCTTTTGCATTTAAAATTTTCCCTGCCCTGGCAAATAAATTCCTGGCTTCTTTGCGTAAAGAATCGATAGGATTATCAGGAAAAAAATTTTCGGCAAATAACCCACTCTTTTCTGCTCCTATCCAATCAGGTAACAGGTTTACTAATTGATCTTTACGTTGTTTTAAAATGGGAGTTATAGGAATTGTCATTTGTTTCAGATTAGCCATTTTAACAATCGTATCCAGCACCGCTAAATTAATGGTACCTGTAGGTGCGTAAGTAAGATTCGCAAAAGCAACTACGCCAATTCCATAATCCGGAAATATACGCCATTGGCTTCCAAAGCCAGGTAAGCCGCCACTATGTCCTACCCAAACTTTTCCATCGCAGTCTTTTGTCCAGCCCAGGCCATACGCATACACACTTGCAAGGGCACATGGCCTGCCATTGGGAAAACGAAACCTGGTATTCAAACCGCTGAACATGCCTGTTGTTTGCATTTCACGTAAAGAACTTCTTTTTATGATATTATTTTCTTTACCGCTTTTAGGAGGCCATGCCCTTAAATGCAGCTCCATGTATTTTGTAAAATCTTCGATGGTCGTAATTAATCCACCCATAGCTCCGTAGGATCCATCATGCAATAATGGCTCTTTTACCCATTGATTATTTTGCCAGCGATAGCCAAGTGCGAGTTTTTCTGCTGGAACCTTTGTGTACTCCCAATAAGTATTATTCATGCCCAATGGCTTCAATACATTTTCATTAATATATTGCTGGTAAGGCTTACCGGAAACATTCGTTATTATTTTTCCAAGCAGCGCAAAACCGAGATTACTATATTCGTATGCAACGCCAGGTACATTCGAAAATGAAACGTTTTGTATCAGGTCAAGCAATTCTTTATCGGTATTAGCCAACTGGCGGTCGCCCCATGGATTATCTTCCGGAAAACCTGCAGAATGCGTTAGCAAATTTCTGACGGTAATTGCCGGCGCATCAGCAACAGGATATTTCAACTTCCTCATTTCCGGGATGTAGGTAGAGGCTGGCTCATCTAATGTGATCTTACCTGCATCACGCAATTTTAAAATTGCTAATGCGGTAAAACTTTTGGACATAGATGCAATGCGAAAAGCGGAAGTAGAAGTCGAGGGAATTTGCTTCTCTACATTCGTATAACCAATACTACCTGAATAGACCAGTTCTCCATCGGCCACAATGCCATATACAAATGCAGGAAAATTATTTTTTGCTGCATGATCCTTGTACATTTTATCTACAATAGCCCTTGTAGCTTTTATTTTTTCTATGCGATTATTGTCTTCAAAATAAGGTGTTGTGTTGCCAGCTTGTTGTGCCTGTACTGCGGTACATAAAATGAAAAAAACCGGTGGAAGGCAAAAGATTTTAAGTAAAAATGAAGACCTTTTCATAATTGATTTTTTAAGCGATGGAAAGATAATTATTAACTTACACCTCTCAGGTTAATGATGTGAATCCCAAATAAAAATCTATCATGCCAGGCACAAATAAAATTGAAGAGTTGCTGCCCGGCAACATGTATCATATTTATAAAAGAGGGAATAATAAAGAAAATTTATTTATTGAGGAAAAAAATTATTTTTATTTCTTAAACCTTTGGAGAAAACATATATCGCCGCTTGCAGATACATTTGCTTATTGCCTATTAAAAAATCATTTTCATTTTCTTATAAGAATAAAACCAGAAGAGCTGCTATTAAACTTCAAAGCTTTACCAAAGACCGTACAGCTTAAAAAACTCTTTTTATCGCAAGAAGAAACAATCAGGAAAATATTATCCCAACAATTTTCTAATTTCTTTAATGCCTATGCGAAGAGCATTAATAGCGTGTACGAAAGAACGGGCAGTTTGTTTCAGGAAAGGTTTAGAAGAAAAAGCATTGATTCCGATAATTATTTTACGGAAATTATATTTTACATTCATGCAAATGCCCAAAAACACGGTTTAGTTAATGACTTTAGAGGCTACCCGCATTCGTCTTATCTTTCCCTACTGTCAGATCATGCTACACTTTTGATGAGGAAAGAAGTGATTGATGGGTTTGGTGGAAGAGAAGCTTTTATAAAATATCATGAGCGATATAGAATCTCTTTAATTAACGAAAAGAATTTTTTAGAACATTTAAATGACGACTAATGCAATATTTTATCAGACCTAACAGGTTTTCAAAACCTGTTAGGTCTTTACTTATTTTATTATTTGCACTTCTTCCGCTTCAGTTATTAGCACAACCCTTAAGCAAAACAGAACTTAGCCGCCACCAAAAACAAGCGGCACAAGTAACCATCATTCGCGACAATTGGGGCATTCCGCATGTTTATGGTAAAACCGATGCAGATGCTGTATTCGGTTTATTATACGCCCAATGTGAAGATGATTTTAAACGGGTGGAAATGAATTATATTGAAAAGCTGGGGCGCTTGTCGGAGATCAATGGTGAAGAAGATTTTTACAATGACCTGCTGATAAAATTATTAATTGATTCAACCGATGCTATTGCAGATTACAACAAAGCCCAGCCCTGGTTAAAAAAAATATTGAATGCTTATGCTGATGGCATCAATTATTTTCTTTATAAAAATCCACAGGTAAAGCCAGCCATGTTGCAACGTTTCAAACCATGGTATCCTTTGCTCTGGACAGATGGAAGTATAGGCGCTATTAGTACTGCAGATATTACCACTGGAGATTTAAAACATTTTTATGGAGGCAGTAATATTTCCACCTCTGCCATTAAAAAAGAATTGGATCGTCAAACCGGATCTAATGGTTTTGCTATCGCTCCTTCAAAAACGGAATCAGGAAACGCTATCTTATATATCAACCCGCATACAACTTTTTATTTTCGCCCGGAAGTACAGGTGAAAAGCGAGGAAGGATTGAATGTTTATGGCGCAGTAACCTGGGGGCAGTTCTTCGTGTACCAGGGTTTTAATGAATATTGCGGGTGGATGCATACTTCTGCCAATGTGGATGTTGCAGATATGTATGAAGAAAAGATCATCAAAAAAAACGGGAAGCTTTTTTACGAATACAATAAAACGCTGCGACCCGTAAAAGAAAAAAAGATCATCATTCGATATAAGGATGGCGATGAATTAAAAACAAAAACAGTCAATGCTTATTACACACATCATGGACCAATAATGGCGGAACGTAACGGCAAATGGATCAGCCTGAAAAGTTATAACCGCTCCATGACAAGCCTGGTACAAAGCTGGCAACGCACCAAGGCAAAAGGATTTGAAGATTATAAAAAAGCAATGGCCTTAACGGCCAACACTTCCAACAGTACTGTATTTGCCGACAGCAAAGGAAACATTGCCTTATGGCACGGCAATTTTATTCCCATCCGGG
>JALZIY010000025.1 GCA_030860085.1 Bacteroidota bacterium
TCTTTTTGAAGTCCAGATAATTCAACATGCTGGTTGTTGGTAGAAAGGTAATGTTCAACAGCTACTATTATCTCTAAATGATTACGCATAATTAATCTGCTAATCTAACAATATCTTCAATAGTCAAGCTAAGACACTACTAAACTATATATCTCATTTTAAGTGGCTGATATTTCTCGATTAAGTCTTTGAGATAATTTAGTTGAACTCATACAGAAGCGGATGGCAAAAAATTTTAAAGAAAAAATGTATGCGGCCAGTAAACGTGTTCAACAATGTGATGCAGATGAACGGAGCCCTTCGCAGAACTCAGGGTAAACTGTGCAACAGAACCTAAATAGAATTTCTATAGCCGGTAAAACAATTATCCATTCATTTCTTCAGCCCACTTAGCTCTTTCATCAGGGCTGAATTTCCATGGTGCAAAATTGTTTTCAATATTGCTGAACATGCCGTTCCATTCCTGTGGCGCATTACTTTCTTCCATTATTAAAAAGCGCTTCATCTGGTTAATAATATCTAGTGGATCAATAAGCACCGGGCACACTTGCACACAAGCCTGGCAACTGGTACAGGCACGCAATTCTTCGGCAGTAATATAATCGTGCAATAATGTCTTATTGTTTTGTGAGGGTTCTGCTTTTTTGTCCCGGTGGCGGCCCAGTTCTTCCATACGGTCCCGGGTATCCATCATGATCTTTCGGGGAGAAAGTAATTTACCTGTTTGATTGGCTGGGCAGGCTTCCGTACAACGGCCACACTCCGTGCAGGTGTAGGCGTCCAATAAATTTTTCCAGCTTAGATCAGTAACATCTTTTGCACCAAATTTTTTATGTTCCTGAGGTGCATCAACAGGAATCGTTTCGGGTTGCATTGCATACAGTACTTCATTTTGTATCTCCGGCATATTGTTCATTTTACCCTGCGGGGCAAGACGGGCAAAATAAGTGTTGGGAAAAGCCAGGATAACATGAAGATGTTTGGAATAAGGCAGGTAATTAAGGAATACAAAAATACCGGCGATATGCAGCCACCATGCCGTGCGTTCCACACCGATCAAGGTATTGATATCAAAATTTTGAAAGAGGGGAGTGATGAAACCTGAGATCCAAAAATCGGCAGTCTGTACTTCGCCGTAGTGACCATAAGCTTTTATTTGCAAGGCTTTGTCAGAAGCGTTCATGGTTAAGAACAGGGTCATTAGAACAATCTCAAAAATCAAAATATAGTTTGCATCGCTACGGGGCCAGCCATTCAATTCGTTCATATTCAAACGGCGGACTTTTGCCAGGTTTCTACGCAATAAAAAAACAACACAGGAAGCCAACACAAGAAAAGCGAGTACTTCAAAAAAATTAATTACAAAGCTGTAAACGCTTCCTAAATAGGGAGCAAAAAGACGGTGCGTTCCAAAAATGCCATCTAAAATAATTTCCAGTATTTCAACATTAATAATTATAAAACCTGCATAGACGGCGAAATGTAATAAGGCTACAAACGGTTTATCGAACATACGTTTTTGTCCAAGTGCCATCAGCAAGGTATTGCGCCAGCGGGCACCGGGTTTATCTTTTAGCGCTTCTTCTCTACCTAAATTAATATTGCGGCGAATGAAAGAAGCTTTTTTAATAAATAGCCATATTGAGATTGCTACTAAAACAATAAATAAAATTTGTTGTGCCAATTGCATAGGCAGAAGTTAGATTTGCTTTTTAACCGGTGTAAAAATAACTGATGGAAGGCATTAATGGTTCAAAGAATTGCATTCTTAGTGCAGAAGCAGTAAAACGCAAACTGAGAAGAATGGCATTTCAAATTGCTGAAGCAAATGCTGATGAAGAATCGATCATTATTGCAGGGATAGCAGGGAACGGAACAATACTGGCACAAAAGATCATTGGTGAGCTAAAACAAATTTTCGATATACCTGTTGATCTAATTACCATAGAGCTAACCAAGAAAAATCCTGTTGATGCGGTGATTCAAGAACAAATTGATCTGTCAGGTAAAATAATTATTGTGGTTGATGATGTTGCCAACACCGGGAGAACCTTGTTATATGCTTTACGTCCACTATTAAAATTTTTGCCAAAAAAAATTCAAACCCTAGTATTGGTTGAAAGAAGTCATAAATTATTTGCGGTGCAACCTGACTATGTAGGCTTGTCTATTGCCACTACTTTGCAGGAGCACATAATTGTAGAAACCGAAAGTGGTGAAATAACCGGCGCATGGCTGCAATAAAGACGATAGTTTAAAGTTTGAAGTTTTAGGTTTAAAGTTGTGTATTGTGCATCATTCATCTTTCTTTCTAACTATCGCTAATCTTAAACGTCTCAAAAAAATTGAACATTGAACATTGAACTTTGAACATTGATCGTTGAAAATTATTTCATTTTTCATTCTTGTTCGCTTATCATGTAACATCTACCTTATACCCTAAGCCTTACAGCTTCTCTAAAACATTAACCAATGTCCTTTAAATTTTCCGTTTGAAAATTCAAGTGCCGGTGCCGGAAGCTTGATCATATTAGCGAGGAAAAACAATGTTTTTAATCCTTTCTTATTTGTTTTAATTTTTGTAAAATCAATATCGGGTGAAAGATACCATTGACGTTTGCGTTGAATATCAGTACGGTCAAAAACTACAGAGCCATCTTTATCAAAACTCCTGTTTTCAAATCCTCCAAATAATCCTTTCGCTCCATAACCGGCCGCCACATTTAACCAACGTGGGAGCTTGCTATTAGGAGTGAAAGATTTCAAATTCATGCTCAGCCAATAGGTTTGTCCATTATAATCTTTCAGCATTCTTTCGGGCAGGCTTTTGCCATACAGCTCATGGACCCTCTCTTCAAGATCATTCGTATACGACACTGGAAAGGATGAAAATTTTACTTGTAACCGCTGTTCACTCCAGAAAAGTTCCTGGGATACATAAAATCCTGCACCAATAACGTTGGCACCCATGTCTGCCCAACTCCATCCCCATTCACTTGAATATCCATCGAGATATTCTAAAATAGTTAGATAGGCCACGCTGCTCATACCACCCAATACAATTGCTTTTTTCACTGGCACACCGGCCCAACTCCAAAGACCTTTTGAATATTTTGTTATATTATAAGCTGCCCATGCATGGCCAGCTTTGTCTACCTGGAGCCATTCTTTGCTATCATTAAATGTATGAAAAGAAGTTTTAGGAAAATCCTTATACCATGATTGTCCTAAAATAAACAGCGTGCCTGCATAACCAGCGGCATGGATCCCGGAAATTAAATAAATTCTATTTTTATTAATTGTATGGTGTGTTCCTGGTTTGCTTGTAAAAGCAGGAACCTGGTCTGGATAGATTTGCTGTACAC
>JALZIY010000225.1 GCA_030860085.1 Bacteroidota bacterium
GCGAACTTGTAAACTATCAAACTGCAAACTGTAAACTTTAAACTCATTAATACCCCTCCGCTCCATCATCTCCGCGGCTATCTGCAACTACTTCAAACCTGCCGTCCTTCAATACTTTTATAACTTCTGTTCTACCAATGCCTCCCCGCTCTTTTAATTTATAACCCATTTTTTCAAGCGCAGGTCGAATAGTATAAGAAAATGTTTTTTCTATGTAAAGACTATCCGGTAACCATTGATGATGAAATTTTGGTTTATTAACTGCCTCATCTGCACTCATTCCAAAATCAATAATATTTACGATTGTTTGAAATACAGAAGTAGGAATTGTTGTTCCGCCTGGCGTACCAACTACTAAAAAAGGTTTTCCATTTTGTAAAACAATTGTTGGCGTCATGGAACTAAGCATTCTTTTTCCGGGTGCAATTGCATTTGCCTCGCCACCGATAGCTCCATACATATTCGGTACTCCGGGCTTCACGCTAAAATCATCCATTTCATCATTTAAAAAAAAGCCTCCCCCACCAACC
The DNA here is from genome assembly GCA_030860085.1 of Bacteroidota bacterium. GTDB lineage: Bacteria > Bacteroidota > Bacteroidia > Chitinophagales > Chitinophagaceae > Flavisolibacter. The sequence continues at coordinate 531 of JALZIY010000225.1, forward strand.
ACGGTTTTACTTCCATACGAATCATTTAGAGTAGTAGTTACAGAAACGGCATTCCCTTCTTTATCAATAACACTTAAATGAGTTGTTTCTTCACTTTGTGTAAACGGAACAGTACCGGGTTTTATTAATTCACTATTGCCGGCCTTTAATGAGTCATAATTTTTCATCCTGTTTTTTAAATACGCATCACTTACAATGGTACTCACAGGAACATTATAAAAATCAGCATCGCCCATGTACTGCGATCTGTCTGCATAAGCCCTTCGTTCCACTTCTGTCATTAATTGTACAGCTTGTACAGAGGCAAAACCATAAGATGGCAAAGGTTTATCTTCTACCATTTTCAACATTTGATGAAGTAATACACCTCCACTGCTTGGCATGGGCATCCCAATAACTGTATATCCTTTATAAGAAAAACTGTGCGGCGTTCTCCATTTTGCTTTATAATTTTTTAAATCCTGCAGGGTGATATATCCATTACCTCTTTTCATTTCTTCTGTCAGTAATCTTGCTGTTTCTCCTTCATAAAAACCGGCGGTGCCATTATCTCTCATTCTTTTTAAAGTATTTGCCAGGTCAGTTTGTATTAAAGTATCACCCACTATCCACGGAATTGTTTTTGTAAATACATTGTCCGCTGTATTGTATTTGCGTAGTTGATCCTGCAAACCATTAAAAGATGAAGCTTCCCTTTCTGTAATCACAAAACCTTTTTCTGCTAATATTATAGCAGGTTGTATTAAAGTAGTAAATGGAAGTTTTGCATATTTCATACTTTCAAATAAACCTGACACGGTACCGGGCACACCGCTGGAAGAGGGTCCCCGTAAGCTTTTATCAGGAATTACATTTCCACTGGCATCAAGATACATATCACGATGTGCCGAGGCAGGCGCCATTTCCCTGTAATCCAATGCCACAGTTTCTCCATTAGCCAAACGTGCAACCATGAATCCACCACCTCCTAAATTTCCGGCGTTAGGATAAACAACAGCTAATGCAAGCTGTATAGCAATAGCAGCGTCCACCGCATTACCACCTTTCTTCATTATTTCTACACCCACTTTACTGGCAAGAGGGTGTGCAGAAGCAACAGCGCCATTTTTGGCTATAACTTTTTTGGAAGTGGAATATTGAAATGGATTAATAGGATAGAGCCCGGATTTTTTTGTGGTATGACAAGAGATAAAAAAAAGCAGGCCTGTAAAAACAAAAAAGTGCGAACGCATAATAATTATTTGGAGCTGTTAAGTTACTAATTCATGACATGCAGTAATCAAAATAAGTTTGGCGAGTGCTCCATTTCTTCTATCTTTAAATTCCCTATAAGACTGTTTTACAACCCATTATTCAATCACTAAACAAACACATATGCTGTTTACAAAATTCAGTAACCTGCTAAAAAAAGCAGTCTTCTTTTTTATATTTATTCTATCTGCACTTTATTCTTTTGCGCAAAATGGAACTGTTACCGGAACAGTGAAAGATGCAAATGGCGCTGCATTATCCAATGCTTCTGTTACTGTGCAGGGTTCCGGCAGGGGAACTACAACGAATGCAGAAGGAATGTTTACACTTTCTCTTAATCCCGGCAGATACACCATAGTAGCCAGTTATGTTGGTTATGGTTCTGCAAATAAAATTGTTGATGTTCAAAATAATGCTACCGCAACAGTGGATTTCCTTTTATCAGAATCAGGTGATGTAACTGAAGTAGTTGTTACCGGAACAAGGGCATTGCCAAGGACTCAATTAGAGTCAACAGCGCCGGTAGATGTGATCGATATCAGGAAAATTGCGGGTGATGCTCCACAGGTTTATCTGAATCAGATTTTAACCTATGTTGCTCCTTCATTTAATTCCGGAACGCAAACAGTAGCAGATGGAACTGATCATATTGACCCTGCTTCATTAAGAGGTTTAGGCCCTGACCAGGTGCTCGTTTTAATTAATGGCAAGAGAAGATACAATACCTCACTGGTAAATCTTAATGGAACATTTGGAAGGGGAGCCATTGGTACAGATATGAATGCCATTCCTGTTTCTGCGATTGACCGTGTTGAAATTTTACGCGATGGCGCTTCTGCTCAATACGGAAGTGATGCCATAGCCGGAGTTATTAATCTTATTTTAAAAAGCAGTGTAAATGCAGTTACAGCTTCCGTTACAGGCGGAGCAAACATCACCAAGTTTTTAGATAAAAATGTTACTGATGGTGAAACAGTCCAAACCGCATTAAACTTTGGAATCCCTATGGGACAAAGAGGTGGTTATATTAATTTCTCAGGTTCTTATGATTACAGAAATTATACCAACCGGGCAGGTGATAGAACAGGTGTTATTTTCAACCGGTACAATGGCCGCAATTCGGCAGGCGCTGTCCAGGTAGTTGATCGCTCTGATTCTTTTTTAACAGCAAATAATTTAACCCGTGGAGATTTTAAACAACGTGTCGGGCAATCACTGATTCGCGGAGGGCAGTTTATGTTGAATGCCAACTATCCAATGAATGATAATGGAACGGAATTTTATCTATTTGGAGGGTTTGGTTATAGAAATGGACAGTCTGCAGGTGTCCGC
>JALZIY010000227.1 GCA_030860085.1 Bacteroidota bacterium
ATAAATTAGCGATGGTAGTATTTAAGTCTTTTAATTTTTCTTCATCATTCTCTCTTTTAATTGCTTCTCTTTCAATTTCAAGCTGGCGTATCCTCCTATCAAGTTCATCTAATTCTTCAGGCATGGAGTTCATTTCGAGGCGGAGCTTAGCTGCGCTTTCATCAATCAGGTCAATGGCCTTATCCGGTAAAAAACGATCAGTAACATAACGTTGTGATAATTCTACCGCTGCAATAATGGCCTCATCTTTAATACGCACATGATGATGCGTTTCGTAACGGTCTTTTAAACCACGAAGAATAGAAATAGCGTCTTCCGTATTTGGTTCTTCTATCATCACCTTTTGAAAACGACGTTCGAGCGCCTTGTCTTTTTCAAAATATTTTTGGTATTCATTAAGTGTAGTTGCACCAATAGCCCGCAATTCACCGCGAGCTAATGCTGGCTTTAAAATATTAGCGGCATCCATTGCACCTTCGCCGCCACCTGCCCCAACCAGCGTATGAATTTCATCTATAAAAAGAAGTATTTCTCCTTCGCTGGTAGCCACTTCTTTTACAACACCTTTTAGCCGCTCTTCAAACTCGCCTTTATATTTTGCACCGGCTATTAATTGTCCCAGGTCAAGAGCATAGATAATTTTTGATTTTAGGTTTTCAGGTACATCTCCGTTTACAATGCGGTGCGCCAGGCCCTCAGCAATGGCGGTTTTACCTACACCTGGTTCACCAATTAAGATTGGATTGTTTTTATTGCGTCGTGAAAGAATGTGTAAGGTTCTGCGTATCTCATCATCGCGGCCAATTACAGGATCTAATTTGCCGTTACGGGCGAGTTCATTTAAATTCTTAGCATATTTATTTAAAACATTGAATTGCGTTTCCTGTGTTTGAGAGCTGACTGTATTTCCCTTTCGTAATTCTTTTATCGCTGCAGTCAATCCTTTTTCATTTATGCCAGTATGTTTAAGCAATTTAGCAGTATCGTCATTTCCTTGTACAATTGCCAGCAACAAATGTTCGGGTGTAATAAACTCATCTCCAAAATTTTTAATCAATGATCCGGCACGGAGCAGAAGGTTGTTTGCTTCGCGGCTGATATTTTGTGCAGGATCAACACCGTTAACTTTTGGTAAACGTGCTATTTGCTGATCAAGATTTATTTCCAACTGCTGAATATTCACTGCATTTTTTTTTAACAGGTAATCAACGGGTGAATCTCTTTGATCAAGCAAGGCTTTTAATACATGTTCGGTTTCAATATTGCTATTTTGATTATTAAAAGCTGATTGTTGCGCAATCTGCACTACTTCAGCAGCTTTAACGGTATAGTTGGATAAATTCATTTGATAACATTTTATTTAATAACGAATAGTTACTTTCAAATTTCAAACCACTATATCATAACAGTAACAATGTCATATAAATATAATACCAACTGCCTCAAATGCAGTACTGTAGCCATTTTCATGCTATTATTTCAGTATGCATATTCTCAAAGCTCTTTTCCCGGACTTGATAAAATAATTACAGATAAACAGAGAATAATAGGGCAGGACCTGGTGGTGATAATTGCCAAAGAAGACAGCATTGTTTATCAAAAAGCCTTTAGCGCATTTAATGCAAAAACGGTTGCACCTATAGCCAGTTGCAGCAAATGGCTGACGGCTGCTTTGATCATGCAATTAGCAGACGAAGGTAAACTTTCACTTGATGATAAGGTTAGCAGATATTTGCCCATTTTTGAATCTTACGGTAAAAATTATATTACTATCCGCCATTGCCTTTCACACATGACAGGCATTCAGTCAGAACCAATTAAAATCCTGAAATTATTAGAGAGGAAAAAATATAATTCTCTCGAAGAAGAAGTAAATGAATTTGCAAAAAAAGAAATTCAAAACAACCCGGGTACTGAGTTTCGTTACAGTAATATTGGTTTAAATATAGCTGGCCGTATAGCCGAGGTCGTAACTAAAAAAAAATTTGACCTGCTGATCAGGCAGCGATTATTTATTCCATTGGGAATGCGTCAAACGACGTTTAGTACATTGGACGGGTCAGCCGTAAATCCATCGGGAGGTGCAAAATCAACCGCCACAGACTATAGCCGGTTTTTACAAATGATGTTAAACAATGGCATATTTAACGGGCAAAAAATTTTAAGCGAAGCAGCAATACAAGAAATGAAGAAAGTGCATGCAAACGCCGATCAAATAAAATATGCACCAAAATCTGCAGAAGGGTTTGAATATGCGTTGGGCAGTTGGAGCCTCACCTCCCTCATCCCTGGCCCCTCTCCGGCTACGCCAGAGAGGGGAACTGCTACCGCACAAGCCTTGGCCAGTCCTGGCCTATTTGGAACCTGGCCAATGGTAGAGTATTGCCGGGGTTATACTGCTATCTTTTTTGTAAAAAATTTTTTGGGGGAGCAAAAAGCAGATGTTTACCTGGAAATAAAAAAGGTAATTGATGAACAGTTTAAAAGTGATTGTACTTCCATTCGCTAAGGTGGGTGTAATACCAAAAGAATGATGTTCCTTTTAGGGGATTGGAGGGGAGGCTTTGCTCACAAACACCACTCTGCTATGATCAGCTTTATAGATGTCAGAATAATACTTTACCAATTCTTCATATTCTGCGGTAAGAAATGTCCCGGCAAACTGTTGTCGTTCACGAATGTAAAATATTTTGTTACCATCTAAACGAACCTGGCTATTGTAAGTACCAAATTTAGTCTTTAAAGAAACTGCCTGTGGTATTGATTCTGCTTCATACCCGGTTGGAATTTCTATTTCAACACTATCAACATCTTTGTAAGCATAATTAAAACTTAGATTATATTTCCGGCTTTCATCCTGGTTTAATTTTGCAACACTACGGTTAAGAAAATTTGGAGTAACAAAGAACCTTTTACCTGTAAAAGTGGCATAATTGCTTACATAAATTTCAAGTGTTTCTTCTATCTGTGGTAAGGCTTGCTTTTGTTCCACATACTTGAAATCAATTATATTATAAGTAGCAAATTCCAGTCCTTCCTGGAGCGTTTCTTTCATCTTTTCTTTTGACAAACCATTTATTAATTGATGCAAACCATCTTGTTGAATGGAACGATAACGCGTTACTATTTTTGCATTCATTGAGCCATCTTTTTCCAATTTGCCTACTATAGAACGCAATTGAAGATTCTCTGTCAATCCGTAGCGGGGTGTTTTTACTAGCGTGCCTCCATTTTCATCAATGACTAATGCTTTCCGGTTACCTGTAAATTCCCCCATATATCCGGCTGGAGTTGTCTGGCTGGTACATTCCAGCCAAATCGTATCATTTTTCAGAGGAACACAAAGAATGGCATGATTGAACTGATTTGAAGGAAAATCTTCTATTAAATAATGATCACCTTTTCCGGCTTTAATTAATGCATACAGTGAGTTTATCTTTACCTCTTTTAAAAGGCTATACATATAATTGCTCAATGCCTTACAGTCACCATAACCTTTATTAGCTACGTACGCTGCATCAAAGGGTTGCCATCCACCAATGCCTAACTGTATGCTTATATATCGTGTATTTTGTTGTAAGAAATTATACAAGGCTTTGATCTTTTCTTTTTCATTCGATAAATTATCTGTTAGCTGATGTACTTTGTTTTTAATATTTTCTGGTAACACATCCCTGGTTTGATTTAAAGTGTACAAAAATTTCCCAAATTCTTTCCAACTGGACATATTGCCTTTGTACTTCTC
>JALZIY010000222.1 GCA_030860085.1 Bacteroidota bacterium
TTCATCCAATTGTTTCATGGCTTTTTTCCAAATTACAGCCTGTATGATCATCCGTGCAAATAAAGGGATCAATGCCCATCGCCAATCAAAAAATAAAAGAGAGGCCAGCAATAAAGGATAAAATAAAAAGAAAGAACCCGTGTATAATCCTAATAATAGCTGGTGGGATGTTTTGTAAAATTTGCCGGTGGAATAATGCCTGTTCTTTTGTCGTTTCCAGTCCTTCCAGGCTTTTTTTGGAATGGATAGAGTAAAAGATTCGGGATCTATACTCACTGCAGTATTGCTTTTAGTAGCTACCTGGTTTATAAATAAATCATCATCGCCGCCGGGAATGTGGTTAATAGAGGAAAACCCTTTGTTTTGAAAAAAAAGATTTTTACGGTAGGCCAGGTTTCTGCCGACGCCCATGTACGGCACACCGGATATTGCATAACTAAGATATTGCAATGCCGTATGAAAGGTTTCGAAACGAATGATCTTATTTAATAGCCCCGGCAGTTTTTGATATGCTCCATATCCTAATACAATTTCCACATTATCTGTAAATCCATTTTGCATTTTAAAAAGCCAATGCTCACTGGCCGGAACACAATCAGCATCTGTCAATAAAACGATTTCATGCTTTGCTTCTTTAATACCAACAGAAAGGGGAAATTTTTTACCGGCTATCATTTTAGCTTCCTGCTCCAATTCTATTACCTGTAGTTTTTTAAATGCCTTATGTAGTTCAGCTAAAACATATTTTGAATCATCAACTGAATTGTCATTAACAACAATCACTTCATGCGTTGTAGAATAACTCTGTACAAGCACTCCTGGTAGGTTTCTGGCAAGATTCTCATCTTCATTGCGGGCACAAATAATAACTGAAACAGGGTGTTGCTGCGATCGCTGTTTTTCTTTTGGTTTGTAAAACGCCAGGCGGCTAAAGAAAAAAACATAGTAAAAAACCTGGACTGCTGTAACGCCAATTAAACAATAAAATAGAATGGCCCCCCAATTCATAAGCATGGTTGCGAAGATAGGAAAAACCTCACCCGACCTCTCCAAAGGAGAGGAGACCAACCGCACAGCCCTATAGCGCAACTATTCATTTAAAAACAAAACAAGGATTTATTAAAACTGTTTTCGATTCAATAATGTTGGGGCGATGAGTTTGTGCTGTGTCCTCACATCACTTTCTCGTAGATAATCATTAAAAGCAAACCAACAATTTATTAAACTATTTTTCGCTTCAATAAAGTTAGTCAGATAAGCAGGCCTTGTGTTCGGTTCCTCTCCTTTGGAGAGGTTAGGTGAGGTTATATTTGTGCTCTATGCCTGCTTTATCATTCCAATTATTAAAAACAGATAAATCATCCGCTGCACGTGCAGGCAAGATCAATACAGATCATGGCGAAATACAAACACCCATCTTTATGCCGGTTGGCACTATTGGCAGTGTAAAAGCAATATCGCAACAGCAATTAAAAGAGCTGGTAGATCCAACTATTATTTTGGGAAACACTTATCATTTATACCTGCGTCCCGGCATGGAAACTTTGGAAGCTGCAGGTGGTCTCCACCAATTTATGAACTGGGACAGGCCTATATTAACAGACAGTGGCGGTTACCAGGTTTTTTCATTAGCGGCTAATAGAAAAATTAATGAGGAAGGTGTCATGTTTCAAAATCATATTGATGGCAGTAAGCATTTATTTACACCCGAAAAAGTAATAGATATTCAGCGCAGCATTGGTGGAGATATTATTATGGCCTTTGACGAATGCCCACCTGCAAAATCAGAATATAATTATGCCACCGAATCCATGCAACTTACGCACCGTTGGTTAGACAGGTGTTTTACACAATTCAATGCTACACCTGATAAATGGGGATTTTCGCAAAATCTTTTTCCAATTGTACAAGGCGCTGTTTATTATGACCTGCGAAAAGAATCTTGCGCATATATTTCTTCAAAGAATGCTCCAGGCAATGCTATTGGTGGCTTAAGCGTTGGCGAGCCTGAACCAGTCATGTACGAAATCTGCCAGCTTTGTTGCGAAAATCTGCCGACCGGTAAACCACGTTATTTAATGGGTGTTGGCACCCCCTGGAATGTCCTGGAATGTATTTCTCTGGGTATTGACATGTTTGATTGTGTTATGCCAACGCGTAATGGTCGCAATGCCATGCTTTTTACTACAAATGGCATCATCAATATTGACAATAAAAAATGGGAGAAGGATTTTTCTTCGCTCGATGAAGGACTTGATTGCGAAATGAGTAATTATTATAGTAAAGCTTATTTGCGGCATCTTTTTAAAGCCGGTGAAATTCTCAGCCTCACAATCGCATCCATACAAAACCTTGCTTTTTATTTATGGCTGGTAAAACAAGCCCGTAAACATATTATGACCGGTGATTTTTTAAGCTGGAAGAATGAAATGATACCGGTTTTAAAAACAAGATTGTAATTTTTTGTAACAGCTTATCAAATTCATTGTGCTTTTGTTGCAAGTTATTTTGAGCTTGTCGAAGGACACTCTTGTGCAACAAATTCTACTCCCGGTTTGCACCATATGAGCAATGTTATCGTAGAAATTCTTTTGATCTGGTGAATATAATCTAGCTGCATCACTTCTGATATTTTTTGAAGTATAACATGCGCAAAGGAATATTAAAATTGTGAAAATTAAAAGGGGATGTTTTTTACTTTACTCATGTCTTTTCAAATGAGTCTGTTAAAATAGTTTCAGTTTGATATGGCGCTTCTACAAATTACTTATCCAAAACATCATCAAATTCAGGTTTCTTGTCAATAACCGCTTTAGCAAAAGTACAGAGGGGAATAATTTTTAAATGATGTGCCCGTGCATATTCAACACCCGCTTCTACTAATTGAAATCCAAGTTGGCCGCCTCGAAATTCCTCATCAACGTTTGTATGGTCAATAATCATTTTATCGGGAAAAGGCATGGCGTAAGTCATTTCTGCAACCACTCCATTATCTGCTTCAATAAAAAATAAACCTTTGCCGCTTTCTTTTTTATGTGATACGGTCATATTGCTGTTTATTTAAAGCTACCTAATTTTTTTTGCTCAAGTCACCCGTGTATCGCATATTTGCATCTAAATGAAGACATTTATCAATAAGCAGTGGTGGTGGCATTCAAATACTCAACGGGGTTTGTAACGCTATTGCTATTGTTTTAACAATCACAATAATAAGCCCCGAAAATTTCGGGGTTTTTTGATTTTATAAATGAAAGCAACTGTAATATTGAAAAACTTAGCGAACTCTCCATCAGAATTGGGGACCAAGAAAATTAAAATTACCACGAGCGTAAAAAAAATGCTGGCAGATGTTTACACACCTGTTGGTATTTACCTGCGTTTGCGTGATCGTTTCCGCGACACTATTTTATTGGAAAGTACCGATCATCATGTGGCAGAGAACAGCTATTCATTTATTTGCATTAATGCTATTGGTGGCATTGAAATTAGCAATAAGCAAGCCCTTGAATATAAACTGCCCAACCAGAATGTAGAAAAGATATCGCTGCAGGCCAATGAAAAACTGGCGGGTATATTGAAGGGATTTATGCAGCGTTTTGAAATAGCGGCAACAACGGAGAAGGAAGCGGGTTTTGCCCAGGGTTTATATGGCTATTTTACTTACGATGCAGTGCAATTTGTTGAAACGGTTTCACTAAATAATCCGCCGGAGAATGAAATGATAATACCATTTGCCCGTTACCGTCTTTATCAATATGTGATTGCTATTAATCATTTTAAAGATGAATTGTACTTGTGTGAAAATGTGTTAACAGGATTAGAAAGTGAAATAACCGTAGTGGAATCAATTCTTAACAGCAAAGACATTCCGGTATATAATTTTAAAACTACCGGGGAAGAAACGTCAAATCTTACTGATGAAGATTATGTAGAGATGGTAAAAAAAGGTATTCAAAACTGTCATCGTGGCGATGTATTTCAAATTGTATTGAGCCGTCGTTTTCAACAATCTTTTATTGGTGATGAATTTAATGTTTACCGTGCCTTGCGCAGTATTAATCCTTCACCCTATCTTTTCTTTTTCGATTATGGCGATTATAAATTAATGGGCTCTTCGCCGGAGGCGCAATTGATTATGGCTAATGGTAAAGCAATTGTTCATCCCATTGCCGGAACATTTAAACGCACTGGCGATGATGAGTTGGATCAGCAAAGGGCTACAGAATTATTAGAAGATAAAAAAGAAAATGCCGAACATGTAATGTTAGTGGACCTTGCACGTAATGACCTGAGCACTGTGTGTACAAACGTGCAGGTAACCCATTACAAAGACGTTCACTATTATTCTCATGTTATTCATTTGGTAAGCGAGGTGATGGGTACTGTGCCTGGAGATAGCAATCCATTTGATATTTTATTTAAAACATTTCCAGCGGGTACGCTTAGCGGTGCTCCCAAATACAGGGCTATGCAGTTGATTGATGAATATGAAAAAACGCGTAGAAGCTTTTACGGTGGTGCCATAGGTTTTATGGGTTTTAATGGCGATTGCAACCATGCCATCATTATTCGCACATTCCTATCGAAGAACAACACATTGTATTACCAGGCCGGCGCGGGTGTAGTGGCAGCAAGTGATCCACAAAGCGAACTGGAGGAAGTAGGAAATAAATTAAATGCATTGAAAAAGGCAATAGAAAGAGCAAAAGGAATTTTATAACTAAACTCCCCTTTAGGGGATGGGGCAAACATGAAGATTCTTGTATTTGATAATTATGATTCGTTTACTTATAACCTGGTGCATCTTGTGCAAAAGATCACTGGTAATAAAGTAGATGTTTTTCGTAATGATGAAATTGCCATAGAGAAAGTGGCGGATTATGATAAGATCATTTTATCACCCGGTCCAGGCATTCCTATTGAAGCAGGTATGTTGCTGCCATTGATAAAAGAATATGCTTCCTCAAAATCTATTCTTGGTGTTTGTTTAGGTCACCAGGCTATTGGCGAGGCGTTTGGCGGAAGGTTAATAAATCTTGAAACCGTTTATCATGGAGTAGCAACGGAGATTGTCAATGGTCAATCGTCAATGGTCAATGAAAAAGATTCACCATTCACCATTCACCCTTCACGATTATTTGAGGGATTGCCGTCAAAAATAAAGGTCGGACGCTACCACAGTTGGATTGTAAGTGATCAAGGCCTGCCTGCTGAATTGGAAGTGACCGCAAAAGATGAAAATGGATATATCATGGGTTTGCAACATAAAACTTATGACGTGCAGGGTGTTCAATTTCATCCTGAAAGCATACTGACACCGGATGGGGAAACCATTTTAAAAAACTGGTTAAAATAGCCACGAAGACGCTAAGACACGAAGCCCCATAAAGTCTTTGTGAAACTTAGTGCCTTTGTGCCTTAGTGGCAAAATGAAAAAAATATTGCAAACATTATTTGAATATAAAACGCTGGCAAGGGAGCAAGCTAAAGAAATAATGCTCGACATTGCAAAAGGCCTTTATAACGATACAGAATTAGCTGCTTTTATTACCGTATATCTCATGCGCAGCATAACTATTGAAGAATTGCAGGGTTTCCGTAATGGACTAATGCAACTCTGTGTTCCGGTTGATTTAAAGGGTTATAAACTGATGGATATTGTAGGTACGGGTGGCGATGGAAAAAATACATTTAATATTTCTACACTAGCCTCCTTTATTGTAGCTGGTGTAGGAAAAAAAGTGGCTAAACATGGTAATTATGGCGCTACTTCAATTAGTGGTGCCTCTAATGTTATGGAAGCTTTAGGTTATAAATTCAAAAGTGAAAATGAAAAATTAAAAACCGAGTTAGATGAAACCGGATTTACATTTTTACATGCGCCGTTGTTTCATCCGGCATTAAAAGTTGTAGGTCACATAAGAAAAAATTTAGGTTTCCGCACTTTTTTTAATATGCTGGGTCCCATGGTCAATCCTGCTAATCCCGAATATCAATTGGTAGGTGTTTACAGCCTGGAAATGGCACGAATTTATAATTATTTATTGCAGCAATCCGGCAAGCCATTTACTATCATTCATTCACTCGATGGTTACGATGAAATTTCATTAACTAACGATACGAAAGTGATCACCAATAAAGGAGAAAAAATTTATTCTGCTGTGGAATTGGGGAAACGCCAGGTATCTGCATCAGATATTAATGGCGGAAACACAGTGGATGAAGCAGGTAAAATTTTTATTAAAATTTTGAAGGGTGAAGGAAGCTGGGCACAAAATGCAGTGGTGTTAGCCAATGCAGCTATGGCATTACAATGTACAGGTGATTTTAAAAGCTACGATGATGCTTTTTATAGTGCAGTTGAAAGTTTGGAAAGTGGTAAAGCCTACCAGGGTTTTCAAAAATTAATTTCATTACAATAAAATTTTTCCTCTCCCCGTCCGAACTGGTTCATCCGGGCGGGCTTTGGAGAGGGTGAGGGTGAGGTCATGAATATACTGGATCAAATAATTGCCGATAAAAAAAAAGAGGTTGCTCAAAAGAAAAAATTTATTCCGGAGATGATGCTACGTAATCGAGAAGATTTTTTTGAAGAATGCGCATCTTTAAAATATGCTCTTCTTGAAGATGATGTTACCGGTATCATTGCCGAATTTAAAAGAAAGTCACCTTCCAAAGGATGGATTAATGAAGAGGCCGATGTACTTGATGTAATTGGTGATTATGATATTTACGGGGCTTCGGGTGTTTCTATACTTACAGATGAAATTTATTTTGGGGGAACACTCGATGACCTGATGAATGGCAGGTTGCTAACTGACGGGCCTATTTTAAGAAAAGATTTTATTATTGATGAATACCAGGTGATTGAAACAAAAGCCTGGGGCGCAGATGTGATCTTGTTAATAGCGGCTTGTCTTACTAAGCAAGAAGTAAAACGCCTGGCATTTAAAGCACAACAAATAGGGTTGGAAGTGCTATTAGAAATTCACAATGAATCTGAATTAGATCATATTTGCGGTGCTGTTGATATGGTTGGAATTAATAACAGGAATCTAAAAACCTTTGAAGTAAATGTTGAGACTTCTTTGCAATTGGGTGAAAAAATTCCGGAACAATTTATTAAAATTTCAGAAAGTGGAATTAGTGATGCGAACACCATTCATCTATTAAGACAAAATGGTTTTAAAGGATTTTTAATGGGAGAAATATTTATGAAGGAAACAGACCCTGGAGAAAGATTTCATGAGTTTGTAAAACAATTAAAAGAGCAATGAAAATCAAAGTGTGTGGCATAACAAGTTTAGAACAAATGCAGCAACTGCAAGAGCTTGATGTGGATTATCTCGGAATGATCTTTTATGAAGGTTCAGAAAGGTATGCTGAAGAAAAATTGCAAAGTCAGAAAGTAGAAATTTCAAAATTAGACATAAATAAAGTTGGCGTTTTTGTAAATCCCGAATATGAAACAATTTTAAAAGCAATAGATGATTATGATTTGCATTCCGTTCAACTACATGGTGATGAAACAGATGAATTTTGCCTGGAGCTGATGGATAAAGTAAAAGTCATAAAAGTTTTCAGGTTAACAGGCGAAGAAAATATTGATGAATTGACAAAGCCCTTTTTAAATGTGTGTCATTATTTTATGTTTGATAATGGCCCCCATCCCAACCTTCGCTCCACGGGGGAAGGAGCCACCAACCCACAGCCTTTGCCCCCTCTAACTCCCCCCACGGGGGAGAACAACACACAGCCATTGCTTAATCAATATGCTGCTGTAAAAAAGAACACTCAGAAAAGCGAGGTTAGTGAGTTGCTCTCTTCTCCCGTGGAGGGAAGCCAAATGGGGGCCGGGCTTTACGGGGGCACAGGCCTCCAATTC
>JALZIY010000256.1 GCA_030860085.1 Bacteroidota bacterium
CGGATAATTACACTTTTACTTTTGAAGTGGGTATGAAACCCGATTTTGCTTTGCCTGATCTGGCAACTGAACCGGTAAAACGATACAAAGTCGAGATCACAGAAGAGATGCTGAATGAAGAGGTGGAACGTTTGCAAAATCGTTATGGAATTATGACCGAACCGGAAACAGTTGATAGTGATGATAATGTATTGAATTTAACATTTATTGAAACAGATGCAGCCGGCAATGAAATAGAAGGCGGGATCAGAAAGGATAATTCAGTAATAGTTAAATATTTTTCAGAAAGCTTCCGCCCTCAATTGATAGGTAAACTAAAAAATGATGTGTTTCAGGTAGTGTTGGAGGAGGCTTTTGAGGGGCAGGAAAAAGAATGGATTGTTAATGACCTTGGGATAGACTCCGCATCCGGCAGGCACTTTAAATTATTAATTACAAAAATTGGGTTAGTAGAGAAAAAAGAATTGTCAGAAGAATTTTTCACACAGCAATTTCCTGGTGGAGAAGTAAAAACAGAAGAAGAATTCCGTAATAAGCTAAAAGATCAGTTACAGGCTCAGTGGGATAGTGAGAGCCGTAATCAATTACATCATCAACTCTATCATATTTTATTAGAACATAGCAATATTGATTTTCCGCAGGAGTTTTTAAAACGCTGGATGAAAACTCAGGGTGAGCAAGGGCAACAAAAAAGCGATGAGCAAATCGAGCAGGAGTTTCCTAATTTTTTGAACCAGTTAAAATGGACATTAATTACGGATAAAATATCACAGGATAATAATATAAAGGTTCAGCAGGATGATATACGCCAGTTTGCAAAACAGCAATTATTAGGCTACATGGGCATGAATGCCTTGGACGAAGAACAACAATGGGTGAGAGATTATATCGACCGGATGATGAAAGATAAAAAGTATGTGGAAGATGCCTATCACCGCATACAAACGCAAAAAATGTTTGATTGGGCCGAAACACAAGTGAATGCCACGGAAATAAACATCAGTAAGGAAGAATTTCTTAACATGAATAAAGAACATCAGCATAAGTACGGTGAAGACTAATTGAGAATGGAGAATGAAGAATAGAGGATGGAGAATTTTCAATTTTCAATTCTCAATTGAAGACCAGCGACCAACTACCAACTAAAATGGCATTTTGTCGCATTTTTTGAATAGCATGGTATTTGGTACACCCTAATCCATTAATTTGTACAACTAATTATAGATGAAATGAGCTTTAATTCAGAATTTGAAAAATATGCCGTAAAGCACAGAGGTATCTCCAGCAACACATTGAATAGTTATACCAAACATCTTGTTACGGCGCTTACGCCCAATATTATTGAGGAACGTCCCATGAACGTAGCCGTGATGGATGTGTACAGCCGTTTAATGATGGATCGCATCATTTTCTTAGGTTATCCTATTAATGACGAGGTAGCCAATATTGTGACAGCACAATTACTGTTCCTCGATTCCAGCGATCGCACAAGAGACATTAATATGTATATCAACTCACCCGGCGGTAGTGTATATGCCGGTTTAGGGGTATATGATACCATGCAATATGTTTCTCCGGATGTCGCAACTATTTGCATAGGTATGGCTGCATCCATGGGTAGTGTGTTATTAGCAGCAGGTACAAATGGAAAACGTGCGGCGTTAAAACATGCCCGTGTTATGATGCATCAGCCAAGTGGTGCTATTGGCGGCCAGGCTACAGATATTGAAATCACTGTGAAAGAAATCAGGAAATTAAAAAGAGAATTGTATGAAATTGTTTGTCATCACTCCAATAAACCAGTAGAGCGGGTTGAAGAAGATTTTGAAAGAGATTATTGGATGACGGCTCCTGAAGCCAAAGAATACGGCCTGATTGATGAAGTGTTATTAGTTAATCCGAGAAAAGAAAAGAAAGCCGAAAAAAAATAAATCATTTAAAAGAATAAAGGAAATGAGCGTGCTAGATTTATTAAATAATCGTTGGATGATGCAGCCGCAACCCAACCCTGAAGAGCCCGGAACCGAAGAAGAGGAAAAAGAAGAAAGAGCTGAAGTGGATACAAGAATGCTATATAAACGTTTGGAACGCTACTTTTTTGAAACCCGTAGCATTTACTTATGGGGTGTTGTAGATGATAAATCAGCGAAAGACGTAGTTACCAAACTTTTGTTGCTGGAAGCAGATGCACCCGGTAAAGAGATCAAATTTTTTATTAGCAGTCCTGGAGGTTCTGTTACCAGCGGTATGGTTATATACGATACTATGAAAATGATAAAATCTCCTGTAAGTACTATTTGTATGGGGCTGGCGGCTTCAATGGGAAGTATTTTATTAAGTGGCGGCGAAAAAGGCAAACGGTTGATTTATCCGCATGGCGAAGTAATGATACACCAGCCTTCATTAGGCGGGCATATTCAAGGAGTAAGCGCCGATATGGAAATTCATGCGGAGCAAATACTAAGAACTAAGCTGATGGGAGCCAAAATATTGGCGGATAATACCGGACAAACAATTGAGCGAATAAAAAAAGATTTTGAACGTGACTATTGGATGGACGCAGAAAAGTCAATAGAGTATGGAATAGTGGATAAGATCATTGAGAAACTAAATTAGGTTCACGAGTTCGCAAGTTCCATAGTTCACAAGTTCCCTTCAAATAGTTAACTACAACTTGTGAACCCGTGAACACTAAAACTCGTGAACTCAGTAAGGTTTTTTCTAAATTTGCAATCTCCTATGCAGCAAATGACGCAGTAAAAGGTTCTTACAATAACTGAATCAACAAAATGGCTAAAAATATATTACACTGTTCTTTTTGTGGTCGCAGCCGTGACGAAGTGAAAATCCTTATTGCCGGACAGGAAGGGCATATTTGTGAAAATTGTGTGGATCACGCCCGTGAGATCATTGACCAGGAATTATTGATCCGGGATGAAAAAGGTGTTAGTTCTTCGGCATTTAAACTAACGGTTAAAAAGCCGGTGGAAATGAAGAAGTTTTTAGACGAGTATGTAATCGGGCAGGAAGAAGCAAAAAAAGTACTATCTGTTGCTGTTTATAATCATTATAAACGCTTACAATACAAAACAAGCGAAATTGGTAAAGACGACATTGAAATAGAAAAAAGTAATATAGTGATGGTAGGTGAAACGGGTACAGGCAAAACCCTGCTGGCTAAAACCATTGCTAAACTGCTGAACGTGCCGTTCGCTATTGTTGATGCTACCGTATTTACAGAAGCCGGTTATGTAGGGGAGGATGTAGAAAGTATTTTAACCCGCTTATTGCAGGTTTGTAATTATGATGTATCTGCTGCAGAACGTGGTATTGTTTATATAGATGAAATAGATAAAATTGCCCGCAAAGGCGATAATCCTTCCATCACCCGCGATGTAAGTGGCGAAGGTGTGCAACAGGGAATGCTGAAGTTATTAGAAGGTACAGATGTATTGGTTCCCCCGCAAGGCGGACGCAAACATCCGGAGCAAAAACTGATAAAGATCAACACCCAGAATGTCCTCTTTATTTGTGGTGGTGCTTTTGATGGAATAGATAAGATAATCGGTCGCCGTGTACAAACCAATACCATTGGTTTTAATGTTGATAAGGACATGCAGGAAAACATGAAAAAGAACCTGCTTCGTTATATTAACGCACAGGATTTAAAAGCCTTTGGGTTGATACCGGAATTATTAGGCCGGTTGCCTGTAGTTACACATTTAGATCCGCTTGATGCAGAGACTTTACGGGCTATTTTAACGGAACCAAAAAACGCACTGGTCAAGCAATATATCCGTTTGTTTGAACTGGAGGGCATTAAATTAACCATAGAACTTGATGTACTTGATTTTATGGTGGTAAAAGCTATGGAATATAAATTAGGTGCAAGAGGTTTGCGTAGCATTTGCGAAAGCATTTTAACTGATGCAATGTTTGAATTACCATCAACCAAAGAAAAATATTTCACTCTCGACCTGGAATATGCTAGGCGCAAATTTGATAAGAGCAAACTAAGCTTATTGAAAGTAGCTTAGATGAGCTGCGAGGTTTTGAGCTTAGAGCTGCGAGACTCTACTGCAATCTTTAATCACTGCTTAGAAATAGTTTTTAAAAAAAAAGAATTCTTGCTTCAACAGTCTCTAAGCTCGAAGCTCAAGGCTCAAAGCTCATAGCTACAGCTCACAGCTCGAAAAACAATAATTATTAAAATAAAAATTCACAAGTTATGTTTGGATTGAATAAAGATAATGCAGGTGACCAGGTAGATGAATTGGTTGAAAGGCTAAAAACCGGGGCTGGCTTGTCAGATGAACAAGCGCAGAAAGTATTAGAAACCATCAAAGGTTTTGTAGTTGAAAAGTACCCTATGTTGCAAGGTGCTGTAAGTAATCTTTTTGGCAAGAATAACTGACACAATTTTTTTAAAAAAAATAAAATCCCGCCGCAGCGGGATTTTTGTTGATGTATCAGTACCCTTTACAAAGTATCTTTTAACTGCAACCCATGCTGTTGCCGCAGTTTAAACATTTATAGCAGGTGCCGCTTCTTATGGTAATATGTCCGCAAGTATTACAGGCAGGTGCATCGCTTTGCATGCTACGGGCGGCAGTGTTCAGGGCATCCAGGCCGTTCTCTACTTTTATTATTGGCTTTGATTGCGCCTTAGCTGTTTGTGTGTGAGGCAGTATCCTTAAGTTAGACAATTCAGGTATTTTAACCGGTTCATCCCATGGTTCTGTACCTTTATTCAGCACTTCAGGTTTGTCCAGCACATGTACAAGGTCTGTTCTACCTAAATATTCATAACCCAATGCACGGAAAATAAAATCAACTATAGAAGTGGTTGATTTAATATTAGGATGATCTACAAAACCAGCAGGGTCAAACTTGGTAAAGACAAATTTTTCTACAAATTCTTCCAGTGGAACACCATATTGTAAACCAATAGAAATAGAAATAGCAAAGCAGTTTAGCATACTACGCATAGTAGCACCTTCCTTAGCCATGTCAATAAATATTTCCCCTACTGTACCATCGGGGTATTCTCCGGTACGTAAAAAAACTGCCTGTCCGTTGATCTTTGCTTTATAGGTATAGCCCCTGCGCTTAGCTGGCAACGAACGCCGTTCTACAATTGAAGCCAATTGACGCTTCAGGTTTGTGTCTGGCGAAGCCTGCATTCTTTTGGTTACTTCTTCCAGTAATTCTTCAATGGTGAGTTTAGCCATGTCAACGATAGAAGAATTGTTGACCGTTGACCGTTGACCGTTGACAGCAGTTTCTTGACAATCGTCTGTCGCCTGCGGGTTGCCATCTGTTTTCATAGAAACAGAAGCGTTGACCGAGGATAGTTCCTTACCGTCATCTGTCATCCATAAACTGTCATCTTTTTTCTTTTTCTTATCACTTTTATTGCTCAACGGCTGCGATAGTTTCGAACCATCTCTATACAAGGCACAGGCTTTTAAACCTAATTGCCAGCTAAGCAAATATGAATCTGCAATCTCATGTACTTCGGCCTCATGCGGCAGGTTAATGGTTTTTGAAATAGCACCGCTGATAAATGGCTGCGCCGCTGCCATCATGCGAATGTGCCCGTGTGCATGAATAAAACGCTGGCCTTTTTTACCGCATTTATTAGCACAATCAAAAACAGCAAGGTGTTCATTTTTCAAATAGGGAGCACCTTCCACCGTCATGGTTCCGCAGATATAATCATTAGCAGTCTCAATTTGTTCATCTGTAAAACCCAATGCTTCCAATAAGTTCCACTCAAAATTGCGATACTGCTCCGGTTTAAATCCTAAACGCTGTAAGCATTCTTCGCCTAATGCATATACATTAAATACAAAACCAATCTCAAAAGCCGCCGATACCGCTCTATCTAATTTGGTAATTTCTTCTGCTATAAAACCTTTTTCACTGAGTGTTTGATGATTAATATGCGGAGCTCCTAAGAAAATTCCTGAGCCCACTGCATATTTAATAATCCCATTCACCTCTTTTTCATTATACCCTAAATTTTTTAAAGCAGCAGGCACTGACTGATTAATAATTTTAAAATAACCTCCACCCGATAGTTTCTTGAATTTCACCAGCGCAAAGTCAGGCTCAACACCTGTTGTATCACAATCCATCACTAAACCAATGGTTCCGGTTGGTGCAATTACCGTTGCTTGGGCATTTCTATAACCAAATTTTTCGCCCAACTCCACCGCATCATCCCAGGCTTTGCAAGCTGCCTTCAATAGATAATCAGGACAATATTTTGCTTTTAAGCCTTGCGGTTTTACACTCAACCCTTCATACACATCAGCATCGTAGGCTGCCAGGCGATGATTGCGCATAACCTGCAACATGGCTGTTTTATTTTCTTCATAACGTGGAAAGGCCCCTAATCTCCCGGCCATTTCTGCGGATGTTTTATAAGAAACTCCCGTCATGATGGCTGTTAAAGCACCGCCAATAGCGCGGGCCTGCTCACTATCGTAAGAAATGCCACTTACCATCAACATGGTGCCCAGGTTAGCATATCCTAAACCCAGTGTTCTGTATTCATAGCTTAATTGCGCTACTTCTTTGCTTGGAAACTGTGCCATCAGTACAGATATTTCTAATACGGTTGTCCATAGCCTGCATACATATTCAAAACCGTCCACATCGAAAGTGCTTTTTTCAATATCAAAAAACTTCATCAGGTTAGCAGAGGCAAGGTTACAGGCTGTGTTGTCAAGAAACATATATTCGGAGCAGGGATTGGAAGCTCTTATCTCTCCGCCTGCCGGGCAGGTATGCCATTCATTAATAGTGGTATTGAATTGGGTTCCGGGGTCTGCGCAACGCCATGCAGCATAGGCTATTTGATTCCATAATTCCCTGGCAGGCAATTTTTTCATTACACGTCCATCGGTACGTGCCGTTAGTTCCCAATCTTCTTCTTTTTCTAATTTTTCAAAGAAAGAATTAGGGATGCGAACGGAGTTATTTGAATTTTGCCCACTCACGGTGCGGTAGGCTTCGCCTTCGTAATCGGATGCATAACCGGCATCAATCAATGCACCCACTTTCTTTTCTTCTTCAAGTTTCCAATTAACAAAACCCACTATTTCGGGATGATCAATATCCAGGCAAACCATTTTTGCTGCACGGCGTGTGGTACCACCGCTTTTAATGGCCCCTGCTGCTCTGTCGCCAATTTTTAAAAACGACATCAACCCGCTTGACGTACCACCACCACTTAGTCTTTCACCTTCTCCCCGAAGATTAGAAAAGTTTGTACCCACTCCTGAGCCATATTTAAAAATCCTTGCTTCGCGAACCCACAGGTCCATGATGCCACCATCATTCACCAGGTCATCATCCACACTTAAAATAAAACAGGCATGTGGTTGCGGACGTTCGTAAGCGGAAGTTGATTTTTTTAGTTCTCCATCAATCTGGTCAACATAATAGTGACCTTGTGGTTTTCCTTTAATGCCATAACTTTCGTGCAAACCTGTATTAAACCATTGGGGTGAGTTAGGCACGCACATTTGATTCAAAATGCTGTAAACTAATTCTTCATAAAAAACTTTTGCATCGGTTGAGGAAGCAAAATAACCATAACGTTCGCCCCATACCCGCCAGCAATTAGCCATGCGATGCGCTACCTGTTTGGCGGAGGTTTCTCTACCCAGCGATCCCTGCCCGACTGCGTCCCCTTCCGACCCGGTCATCCGGGCGGGATTCAGGCGGGCGTCAGCTTGTGGCACACCGGCTTTGCGAAAATATTTTTGCGCCAGGATATCGGTAGCAATCTGGCTCCAGCCTTTTGGCACTTCCACATTATTCATTTCAAATACCACTTCGCCACTTGGATTGCGAATAACAGAGGTTCGATAGCTGTATTCAAATTGGTCAAACACAGGCATATTGTTGTTGGTAAATTTGCGGGCAAAGGTCAAGCCTTTGATAGAGGGTTTTGTTTCAGCCATATCGAAAAAATTTTATGTTGAGTGTTAATGTCCGATGGTAAAAATTAAGGGGGAAGACGAAACTATGTTTACCTGTTGAAAAACCAGCACGCTAAATATCAACAGGGTGTGGATAAAACTTATAAGATTTACGTAAGCTTTACTCCTATTGATATGAATGTTTTTTTCAACAAAAAAATTCACCTTTTTACAGATATTTTTTTGGTAGTCAGCTAAGGAATTTCTATTAAGATGTGGTAATAAGACCTGTGAGGTTTAAAAAAAACCTCACAGGTCTTTTAAAGGAAAGAGACAAACCACAGCCGTTCGCAAAAGTTTCTGCATTTTTGCATAATAACTTCCTGAATGAAGATGCCCGTTTATACATCGCTGGTAAACAAGAAAAAGAATGGAAAAAAATCTTTGGCTGTTTTAATTGACCCGGATAATACATCTGGAAATTCTCTTGAACCTATTATTCAGCTTTCATTGGATGCACAGGTAGATTATTTTTTTGTAGGTGGCAGCCTGGTAGTCTCAGATCATTTAGATGAGTGTATCTTATTTATTAAAAAACGTTGCAGCATTCCTGTATTGCTGTTTCCGGGCAGCGCTTCTCAAATCAGCAAACATGCAAATGCCTTATTGTATCTGTCACTGATCTCAGGCAGAAATCCGGAGCTATTGATTGGACAGCATGTTATTTCTGCTCCTTTTGTAAAAAAGAGCGGCCTGGAAATTATATCAACCGGCTATATGGTGGTAGATGGCGGCGCTCCTACAACAGTTTCTTATATCAGTAACGCAACACCCATCCCTGCCGACAAAGCTGATATTGCTTTTTGCACGGCCATGGCCGGCGAAATGCTTGGGATGAAGCTTATTTATATGGATTCTGGCAGCGGGGCTAAAAAAGCCATCAGCGAACATATGATTGCTGCGGTTGCCCAAAACATTCAGGTGCCTTTGATTGTTGGCGGCGGCATTAGGGATGCAGAAAAAGCTTATTTGAATTGCAAAGCAGGGGCTGACGTGATTGTGGTGGGTAATGCGATAGAAAAACAACCGTCTCTGATCAAAGAAATGGCAACTGCTATTCATTCTGTTTTGGTAAAAGCTTAATCCATTTTTTTTGGATTGATACGTGAAGGAGTGTCCTTCCCCATAATAATGGAATGGGTAGCAATAGCAATCGCTTTAATGATTTAAGTCATGTTTTTTGTATCAATGCGTTGAGTTTCATCACAAGGCTGATGATAACATGTCCTATCATCATCGCTGCTCATAATGCTGTGGGCGGGAATTCCTTTTAGGGCAAAATGAAGATTGTCGGAACGTTTAAATAATTGTTTGCTTTCATCCGGTTCATTGATAATTTTTACCCCCGTGCTGCTCAAATTATTTTTGAAAATTTGTTTG
>JALZIY010000270.1 GCA_030860085.1 Bacteroidota bacterium
CTTCCGGAAGGGTGCCTGTTGATGCTTCCAAATGTATATACCTGCTCGAGGTAAACATCCCGCAAACCGGTCCTTTGCTCCAGCACACGGTATGGCGCTTCTTCCATATCTTCCGTTGGCTTTACCATATCTCCCAACAGGGACCAAAGTCCCTCATACTCTTTTAAATCAGACTTGATCAATAGCACCTTTAACCTTTTGCCTTCGTAACCAAAAATGACGCAGTCAACAGAAACCGCAATGTTGAAATAATCCTGATGGGTAATTTTTTCAATTTCGGCTGTTTTTAAAGGCGTTATACTATCCATAAGCTTTATTGTATAGTCAATGGCAAAATTTTATGAGCAGCTTTTGTAGTTATCCTGATATAATAATTTCCTCGTGCTATGTTTAGCTTTTTTTGATTGATAATAAGCTGGTGTTTTCCTTTCGGCATAAATGATTGGTGCAAACCGCTAATATACTGCCCGATGGAGTTTAATATATCTATACTGACAGTACCGCTTTCTGGTAAATACATTTCAATGTTCAGTATTGACGAAGCAGGGTTAGGATATAGTTTTGCTTCCAGTGTATTTCCCGTATTTGGTATATTGGTAACAGGGGTAATAATATTACCACTCACATTCCGGTTTAAATAAACATGATATTCACCCGGTTGCAAACTTACTTGTTGTGCAGCACCGGTGGCAGTAAATGTATTTCCATTTAAGTAATCATACCATATCCCTGCCGTTGGAAAGGTTATAGTGCTGGTGATTGCGTTTACATCAAAGTTCCCTACCACCATCAACCGTGATGTGTCTGCATTTACTTTTATTGTTTTATAAGCCCCGGCCAAACTGTGTTCAATGCTGCCGCTAATGAATGCATCTTTATACCAGGGATGAAAACGCAGGTTAATTAATTTACTATATATATCATACAGTTGTTTTCGGTTTGCATTGGTTTTATAATCCCACCGAATGGGTTTATTTGCCAGCCGGCAATTGTTATTAACACTACCGTCAGGACAATGGTTGATAGAATAATCATAACCCAACTCACCAAATTGCCATATCATTTTTGGCCCGGGTATGGTAAAGAAAAATGCCGCATCAAGGGCTGCCCGTTTTAAAGCTGTGTCTATGTTTCTTATATTATAGGAGGGAGAAGAATTTCCAAAATTTAGATTTTTGTATACGATGCGTTCTTCGTCATGGCTTTCCATGTAGGTAATAAGATGAGGCTTTGTCCACGTACGCACGGTGTAGATGCCATAATCAAAATTTGAATTACTGACATAGCCCATCGCTGCTTCTGTATAATTATAATTTGAATTGCCCCAAAACATCATACCGTAATCTGCCAGTTCTTTTTCTTCTGTATTTTCTGCAAAATGCTCCAATATTGCATACGCATTTGGCGATTTTAATTGTACCGAATCGTAATAACGTTTCCAGATAGCTACGCGGCTTGCATCATAAACGCCCCAGGCATTAACGTTACAATTATTTCCCGCTGCATCGCAGGTTTGTTTTTGTGTAAAGCCTTTTGACAGGTCAAAACGAAAACCATCAATCTTATATTCCTGTAGCCAGTGTTCTATTACGCGGCTGGTAAAATAACGGGTGTCTAAGCTCTCGTGATTCATATCGTACCCAACATTAAATGCATGCTTTGCAGCGGGGTTAAACCATGGACTATTAGCTGATGGACGGTTGTTTTGTTTATCAAAATATAACTGCACCATTGGCGAAGAACCGAATGAATGATTAAGAGCAATGTCCATTATTACAGCAATGCCATTTTTATGACAGGTGTCAATGAAACGCTTTAAATCGTTTTTTGTGCCATAATATTTATCGGGAGCAAAATAAAAATTAGGATTATATCCCCAGCTCTCATTGCCCTCAAATTCATTAAAGGGCAAAAGTTCTATGGCGTTAATGCCAAGTGTTTTTAAATGGCTCAGTGTATCAGTAAGGGTTTTCCAATTATGTGCCGCCACAAAATCTCTTAACAATAATTCATAAACGATGAGGCCTCTTTTATCGGGCCGGCTAAAATTATTGACAGCCCAGGTGTAACCGGGAGAGGCTGTTTGCAGAATACTCACAATACCGGATTGCCCGGCGGGGTAAGGTTTTAGATTGGGATAAGTATTTGCATTTATAAACTGATCGTTAAAGGGGTCTAAAATTTTTTCGCTGTAGGGATCAGCTATTTTAATGCTATCATCCACTTTGTACTGATAGGCATACTCAGTACCTGATACAAGTCCTGTTATGCGAAGCCAGAATTTTTTTCGATCGGGTGTCTGGTTCATAATATAATTTGTGCCTTCAATCCAATTATTGAATTCACCAATAACTGTGGCTATTTTTTTATCAGGCGCATGAAGAACCAAAATGGCAGATGTATTTCCTGCTTCATAATTTATGCCGTCACGAACTCCTGCTGGTAAGGCCGCTACCGGAGAAGTGGGAGGCGCAGCAAAAATATTTAAGGTATCAAACCTTGTTGTTACCCCATCATTAGCTTCCGCTACAATTTGCTGATTACCTAATGCAGTTACAGTGGAACTGGCGGTAATAGTTTGCGTTCCGGCAGCAGTAGCAATCAATACATTATTATGATACAATTTTATAGTGGAAACCTTGTTGGCGTTGGCAGTGATGCTAAAATTTGTTCCTACCCCCCAATTTTGTGGCTCAGCTACCGGTCTAAAATATGGCTGGGGAAATGGTTGATCAATACGCACAGCAAGATTGGCATTATAGATGGGAATGTACATATCGCTGCCATCTGTGTTTGCCTGTTTTTTAGAGCCATCACCACTCCGAAAAAGAATAGCGATTTTTTGAATGGTTTCGCCTGCCGGTACGCCGTAATAAGTTTTTAGGCTGCCGGTAATAGTAAGACTCCATCTATTATTACCTAAAGAAGTGGCCAGTAGCTGGGCATTTGGCTGATTAAAATTTTGATTGAATTTTACATACTTCCAATCGGTTGCGTTGACACTTAAATTAGTAATAACGCCTGTATGAACATATACATCGGCGGTTGCATGGTTTAGTAATCCTTTATTTCCTTTTGAAGCATCAAGAGTAATAACAAGCGTTTGAGATGCATCATTTTCGGTGGGGAAAGGTGGAGTCCATGATAATAACTGGGCGTGAATTACAATACAGGTGACAGAAGCAATTAGGGCAAGCAGGAATTTTTTCATTAGCAAGATTATAGACTAAGATACAGTATGTACAGAACACACATTTTATGAAACATAAAATAATTAGTGACAGTGCTAAGGAAGCATAGTGCAATATGATGATAAGAATTGGATAGTTGAACGGAGCGTCGCCACAAAAGCCTCATAGTAGTAATTCAGCTTAGCAAATAATAAAAAACAAATCTTGCTATTTTTATACTGTATGGCAAAGGACAAACTAAAAGAACTGCAGAATCACACAGAAGCTTTATTAAAAAAAATAAAGTCGCAAAAAATTTCTATTGATGATATGGATTTGCTAAAGGACGTCCTTCGCTTTCATGAATACCGCTATTATATTTTAAACGATCCGTTGATCTCTGATTTCGAATATGACAGCTTATTTAAAAGCCTGGAAAATTTAGAAAAAGAAAATCCTGATTTGCTTGATCCTGATTCTCCTACCCAACGAGTAGGTAAAGGCCTGACAAAAGATTTTCCATCGGTGCAACACCTGGTACCTATGCTGTCATTAAATAATTCTTATGATAATGAAGACATGGAAGACTTTGACCGTAAGGCAAGGGAATCAACGGGGGTTACCGAAATAGAATACTGCGTAGAACCCAAATTTGATGGCGCCTCCATTTCGCTTTTATATGAAGATGATAAATTGGTTAGGGGTGTAACCCGTGGTGATGGCATTTTTGGCGATAACATTACACCTAATATCCGGCAGATCAGGACGATTCCACTAACAGCAAAGTTTTCTGATTATGGATTGCAAACGGTGGAAATACGCGGTGAAGTATTGATAAACAAAAACAATTTTGCAAAATACAATGAGGCTTTAATTGAACAAGGCAGCCAGCCATTAGCTAACCCCCGAAATGCCGCTTCGGGCACGCTACGAATTAAAGACCCAATGGAAGCAGCACGACGAAAATTAGAAGCCTTTGTGTATAGCCTGGGCTATTATAACACAATTGGAAGAAATGATGGCCCCAAAACACATTCGGAAACACTTGAAATGCTTTGGGATTTAGGTTTCAGAAGTCCTGATAAAGAAAAAAAATTGTTTAAAGGAATAGGTAAAGTAATTGAGTATTGTCAAAAATTTGAAGAAGGACGGGACAAGCTACCTTACGAAATTGATGGGATGGTGATTAAAGTAAATCGATTTGATCTGCAGGATAAGATGGGAATGACCACGCACCACCCTCGTTGGGCGATGGCTTATAAATTTAAAGCAAGACAGGCTACCAGCAAGCTTTTGCGTGTAGAGTTCCAGGTGGGGCGTACCGGTAATATTGGGCCGGTGGCTAAGATTGAACCTGTACCTATTGGTGGGATTACCGTCACTTCAGTTTCGCTTTTTAATGAAGATGCAATAAAAGACAAAGACCTGCGGATAGGTGACACTGTCTTAGTTGAAAGAGCGGGTGATGTGATACCATACATTGTAAAAGCTATGCACGAACTGCGTGACGGAACTGAGAAACCTATCAAATTTCCAAAAACCTGTCCTGCCTGTAATGATGAATTATACCGGGCCGAAGAAGAATCGGCCTGGCGTTGTACTAATATAAATTGCCCGGCGCAGGTATTGGAAAAACTTTATCATTTTGTTTCTAAAGATGCGATGGACATTCGTGGCTTTGGTGATGCCAACATTCGTAAGTTTTATAACCTCGGGTTACTTACCACCATCCCGCAAATTTACCAGATAGACTACGAAGCGATTGGCAAGATCGAAGGCTTTGGAAAAAAATCAATTGAAAATCTTAAGACCGCAATTGAAAATTCCAAGAAACAACCGGTTCACCGTTTGATCTATGCGTTAGGGATTCGGTTCGTGGGGGAAACAATGGCAAAAACCCTGGCGCATGCGATTGACCATTTACTCAACCTTAAAGATTTTGATAAAGAAGCTTTGCAAAATTTAGAAGATGTAGGACCAAAACTTGCAGGCAGCGTTTACACTTTTTTTCAGAATGATGACAATATTAAAATGCTGGAAAAACTTGAAAAATTAGGGCTGCAATTATCAAATGATAAAAAAACATACGCCAGCAATGGCAACCTGCAGGATACTACATTTTTATTCACCGGCACACTCGCAAAATTAAAACGTACGGAAGCCGAAGAGATGGTAGAGCAAAACGGCGGACAAATAGTTTCCGGTGTGAGCAGTAAATTAAACTACCTGGTTGTGGGCGAAGATGCAGGGAGTAAGCTCGAAAAAGCAAAAAAAATTAATTCAATCAAGATAATTACTGAAGATCAATTTTTAAAAATGATTGAAAAAGATTGATGAAGGCATAATAACTTTACATACGAAAGAAATTAAGGATTCTTAGCCACCGATCCTGGTAAAAAATAAGGCCGTGATCAAAAAATTACGTGGTGAAATCTGGAAGCCTTTACGTTTCAGTGGGAGTAACACTTTACGTAACCAGTATGCACTTTCTTCACATGGGCGCATAGCCAGTTACAAAACAAATGTGCTTGATGGTAAGTTGCTCAATGGATCACTAACAACGGGATATCGTACACTTAATTTGCATCACCCCGGCAACAACGGTACATTGTATATTCATAGGGAATTAGCAAGATTGTTCCTTAAAAAGTCTTCCTCCAAACAAAAATATGTCATTCATAAAAACCATAACAAACTCGATAACCATATTAAAAATTTGCAATGGGCTACACTTGCTGAAATGATTGCCCATCAGCAAAAAAGCCCTGCAAAAATTGCGTATAAACAAAAGCAGGCAACGCGGCAAATAGGTTTGAAATTAACCGTTGCGCAGGTAAGAAAAATTAAAGAACAATTAGGCAATCCCAACCGGCGGCTTACCATCAGGCAACTAGCCAGTAAATACAATGTAAGTGATATGACGATGTACCGGATTAAAAATGGAGAGAATTGGGCGAGAGTTTGATTTCATTCTCGTTTTTCGTTTCTTGTTTCTCGTCTCTCGTTTCTTGTTTCTCGTCTCTTGTTTCTCGTCTCTTGTTCCTTGGTCCTTTTTCTTATTCATCTGTTCAATATTCCTTGTTCCTTGTTCATCTGTCCAATATTCCTTGTTCCTTGTTCATCTGTTCTATTCCCTGTTTCTTGTTCCTTGTTTTCTTGTTTCTCGTTACTTTTATCCCATGCTTGAACCCGCCACCATCCGCTTTCTTTCTCAATTAAAAAAAAATAACAATCGTGATTGGTTTGAAAAACACCGCCATGATTATGAAGCGGCTAAAATAGATTTTCAAAATTTTATTTACCTGCTGATAAAAGACCTTAGTAAAACGGATCCTTCAATTGCCGATTTAAATGCAAAGGATTGTCTCTTCCGTATCAATCGTGATGTTCGTTTTTCGAAAAACAAATCGCCTTATAAGTCTAACATGGGCGCCAGTATTAAAAGAGGCGGAAAGAAATCAGCATTTTGCGGTTATTATTTTCACTGTGAGCCAGGCGCTAGTTTTATTGGTGGAGGGCTTTGGATGCCTGAGGCCCCGACTATTAAAAAAGTACGGCAGGAAATTGATTACAACTTCGATGAGTTCAAAACTATTATTAATGATAAAAAATTTAAATCAGTTTATGGCGATGTTTATAAAGGTGCAGATGTAAGCCTGGCTACTGCACCAAAAGGATACGAAAAAGATCATCCTGCCATTTCGTATTTAAAATTGAAATGCTTTATTGCGGAAACAAAACTTAGTGATGATGAGCTGACAAAACCAACCCTTCATAAAAAAACCATCACAGCTTTTCAAGCTTTATCTCCATTTGTTCATTTTATTAATCGAGCTATTGAAGACTAAGAGGAGGCTAAGAGAAAACTGAAAGAGAAAAAGAGAAAAAAAAAGTAAGCTTGAGAAATCTTTTGAATCAAATTCTCCTTCATTATCATCTCCTTTTCTCCTTTTTCTTCTCTTAGCTTTTCACAACATCTTATGCGCAACTAAGTACTCCGCAATTTGCACCGCATTGGTAGCTGCGCCCTTTCTCAGGTTATCACTAACAATCCACATGTTCAATGTATTGGCCTGCGTATCGTCCCGGCGGATTCTACCTACAAATACTTCATCTTTTTCATGTGCCCATAAAGGCATAGGATAAATTTGTTGTGCGGGATCATCCTGGATTACTATACCAGGCGAATGAGTTAATAGATTTTTTAACTCTTCTATTTCAAAATCATTTTCGAATTCTACGTTCACACTTTCACTATGCCCCCCCATTACCGGTATGCGGACCGTAGTGGCTGTCACTTTGATAGAATCATCCCGCATGATTTTTTTGGTCTCATTCACCATTTTCATTTCTTCTTTGGTATAACCATTTTCCATAAAAACATCAATTTGCGGAATAGCATTTAAATCAATTTGATATTTATATGCCATTGGATATTCTCTTGCTTCTCCTTTAACCTCCTTTTCTCTTTCTTCTTCTCTTAGCTTTCTTTCTCCATTTAGTTGATCAACCGCTTTTTTCCCTGTACCTGTAACGCTTTGATAAGTGCTCACCACTACTCGTTTAATTTTATATTTTTTGTGCAATGGATTTAGTGCAACCACCATTTGAATAGTAGAGCAGTTTGGATTAGCAATAATTTTATCCTCGCCCGTAAGTACATCGGCATTAACTTCCGGTACAATCAACGGCTTGCTCTTATCCATTCGCCAGGCAGATGAATTATCAATAACTATTGTTCCTGAATCGGCAAACTTAGGCGCCCATTCCAGTGAAGTCGCTCCACCTGCAGAAAATAAAGCAATCGCAGGTTTTGCATTGATAGCGTCCTGCATGCTGATTACTTTATAAGATTTGTTTTTGAATATAATTTCTTTACCCACCGATCTTTCAGAAGCAACCGGAAGTAATTCGCTGACAGGAAAATTCCTTTCGGCTAAAACTTCTAACATTTTACTGCCTACCAGCCCGGTGGCACCGACTACAGCTACTTTCATAAACTTTTGACTCGTTTAAGATCGTATTATTATTTTAATCTTTCTGCAAAGTAAAATTGAAGATTTTATATTCAGGCAGTTTAATTAATTTGGTAACAATGAAGCGCCTGGGTATTATTTTAATGACTGTATTTATTTCCTGTTTGCTGCAAGCTCAAAGTATCAACCGTTATGATATAATTATTAGTGAGATCATGGCCGACCCCTCCCCGCAGGTGGGCTTACCTAATAATGAATGGATAGAGTTGAGGAACACTTCTGGTGTAACTATCAATTTGCAGAACTGGCGCATTGGTGATGCCTCCGGGCAGAGTGGGCC
>JALZIY010000311.1 GCA_030860085.1 Bacteroidota bacterium
GATACGATACAAACAATATTTCTGGATTCTGTTTTCGATTTTACAAAACGTGCCGCTTGTTATGAACAGTTAAAATTGCCAGCTTCCCACTGTTGTAACTATATAAGGCTTTTAGCATAAAACATGCTAACTCATTCATGCATCCTGGCAGCAAAATATTTTTCGGTTAATGCCGTATAAAAATTAAATTTAGAAACCCAAAACTCAATCCCATGTTCGGTATATTTCTGCAACTAAGAATGCTTATTATTGTCTTCTTATTGTTCGGTTGTTCCTCCGGTAACAAACAAACACAAACAAAACTTGGAGAAATAAATTTTATAGCCACAGGCAAAAAACAAGCAAAACCCTATTTTGAAAAAGGTTTTTTGCTGTTACACAGTTTTGAATATATCGATGCGGCTGAAGAATTTAAAAAAGCAAGAGAGGCTGATCCCGGTTTTGTAATGGCATACTGGGGAGAAGCCATGACGCACAACCATCCATTGTGGCGTTACCAGAACTTTGAAAAAGCAACTGAAGTTTTACAGGAACTTGCCACATCCCCCGAAGAAAGAGTGAATAAGGCAGAGACACAATTGGAAAAAGATTTCATCAGGGCAATCAATATTTTATATGGCAAAGGAAATAAAACCCAAAGGGATAGCAGATATGCAGCTTTTATGGAAACCCTCTACAAAAAATATCCCGGCAATGCTGAAGTGTCTTCTTTTTACAGCCTTGCATTAATTGGGTCTGTGCCAGTGGGAAGGGACAAGGCCATTTATGAAAAAGCGGCTGATATAGCCAATCAGGTGTTGGCTAAAAACCCACGACATCCCGGCGCATTGCATTACCTCATACATGCTTACGATGATCCTGAACATGCTGCCCTGGCATTAACCACAGCAAATGCTTATGCCGTAACAGCACCCGATGCTGGTCATGCATTACATATGCCCACGCATATTTACCTGGCATTAGGCATGTGGGATAAAGTAGTTTCTTCGAACGAAGTATCGTGGGCAGCAGGAGAAAAAAGGAAAGAAAGAAAAAAACTTCCAAATGATGCGCTCAATTACCATGCTTTTCATTGGCTGCTGTATGGCTACCTGCAACAAGATCAAAATCAAAAAGCAAAAAAGGTACTGCAGAATATGAAGAGATATACCGATGAACTGGGATCCGCAAGAGCAAGGGAACATATGATCTATATTAAATCCACCTACTTAACCGAGACAACTGCCTGGGAACCCGATATTGTATCGATAGAAGTGCCTCAAAATGATCTGAATATCGCAACCCGTGCCATGAACTATTTCATAAACGGTTCGTATGCTTTTCATAAAAAAGATGAAACAGCACTGGCAGATATTATACAAAAATTAGCCGGCGAAAGATTAATTGATTTGCAACGGGTAGATACTGGCGGTGTGGTTATGTGTGGCAGCGTCAACTCAGCCATACCTAACCTGCTGGATGTACAATATGCTGAAGTGATGGAAATGGAATTAAAAGCACTGCAGGCATGGCTGAAAAAAAATGTAAGTGAGACAGAAAATTGGTTTAAAAAAGCAACCAATCTTGAGAACAACATCAGCTATTCATATGGTCCTCCTGCTATTGTAAAACCTTCCTATGAACTATATGGTGAGTGGCTTTTGGAAATGAAAAGACCAAAAGAAGGTTTGGAGCAGTTTGAACTTTCTCTAAAAGCAGCACCCAAAAGAAGTCTTAGTGAAAAAGGAAAAGAAAAAGCACTGAAAGATTTGGGGTGATTTAATCAGTACCCACGATAAATTGAAGCTTTAAAACTGTAGCCGGTCTGTTCACCATTTGCAATTATTAAAATATACTTAACAGGTAGCTCTAACCAAATAATTGCTTACAATGAAAATAAGCTGTCATCCTTTTCCCTTTACATGGCCATATTATTTTTTATTATCAGCGGCCAGGTTTATAGAACGCCGTAATGTGGCTATTTTCCTGGGAATAGGGATGGTTTTTTATGGGTTACAGGTTAAATTTAGAAAGCAAAATGCTAAAGCCCAAAACATACCGGAAGAAGGCCATGAATCGCCAGCACTGATGGATAAGAGACAAGCTATAAAATATGTACTGAATAATCAACCGCTAAGCAGTACTGTTGCCGAACAGAGGATTGAACGATACATGGTAACGCCCGGACAGGCCTTAAGCTATAAAATAGGGGAACAAAAAATTATTTCCCTGCGAAAGTATGCACAAAACAAGCTGGGGCTGCTTTTGATATTCGTGAGTTTCATGATGAGATTTTAAAAGATGGTGGTTTGCCGCTCAGCATTTTAGAAAATAAGATTCAAAGATGGGTGGCTACTAAAGCAACGCAATAAGTTAGGTTGCGAACCAACAATAACAATGAAAACTGTTTATAAATTTATAGGCACTACATGAAAGAAAATGAAAATGTTCCTGCCGGGAAGGACGAAGAGCAAATGAATCATGAAAAAGCTAATGCTCAACCTTCGCAAGAGGAATCGACAAACCCTTCCGATATGCCGGAAGAAGATCTCTTAAAATCTCCTCAGAAGACCAGCGTGCCTGCACCAGACCAAATCGTAAACATCGAACCCCAAATTGAAAAAATGGAAGTACATCACCACGGCCACGTACATGAGAAAAAGAAATGGAAAGAATATGTGTTCCAATTCTTCATGTTATTCCTCGCCGTTTTCTGCGGCTTTTTGGCAGAGTACCAATTGGAGCATAAAATTGAAAAGGACAGGGAAAAACAATATATGGAAGGCATGCTGGAAGACCTAGTTTCAGATACGGCAATGCTGTCCTCTAGAATTCAGTTTGCCACCCGCATCAGTAATGGTCTTGACTCCCTGCAAAACAACTTTTTTGATACTGATAAT
Organism: Bacteroidota bacterium; assembly: GCA_030860085.1. Classification (GTDB taxonomy): domain Bacteria; phylum Bacteroidota; class Bacteroidia; order Chitinophagales; family Chitinophagaceae; genus Flavisolibacter. Next base: position 2,880 of record JALZIY010000311.1, read on the forward strand.
GTCATTGCCAATACACAAACGATTTACCGGCAGAACACAACATATATAAGGCTTATTGTAGCAGATTTCAGTGATCAAACTGCAATACAATTACGTAATTCGGGAGCCATGCGATTAATAAGAAAAAGAGAAATAGCCAATGCTATTTCAAAGTATTGGATAGGAATCAATAGTGTAGAAAACGTTTCACGCATTTTAGAAATGCGGCTTGATGAAATTTCGGAAGTCGGATATAATATTTTTAACAGGAAAAATATCATCAGGCTATTTAGAGATTCACTAACCAGGTTAGATAATGTCTCCATTGACCCTGCGGCCAGCCTCATGACAAACGATAAAAATATGTTTATCAGTTATGCTAACCGCATTAACCGGTTGACATCCAATATTGATCGTTTTTTAGTACCTTTTTTAAAGTCGCAAAAACTAAGAGGTGATAGTTTGATTCATCTTATCAAAAAAGAATATCATTTAAAATAATGAGCGAAGAAAAAAACATACCGGAAGAAAAACCCGAATCAATCAATTCGAAACCCTCAGAAACGATTGTTAATCCCCTGCCACAAGGTAAAGTAGAACCAAACATTTCACCTGCCCCCTCTCCCTTACCAGAAGAAGAAAAAAATAAAACTGAAACTACCGAAACTTCAACCTTAAATCCTCCATTTCAAAACTCAAATATGGAAGTACATCACCACGGCCACGTACATGAAAAAAAGAAATGGAAAGAATATTTATTTCAATTCCTAATGTTATTTCTGGCTGTCTTTTGTGGTTTTTTAGCAGAGTATCAACTGGAGCGAACAATTGAAAGGCACAGAGAAAAAGATTATATTAAAAGCTTTACTGAAGACCTGCAATCAGATTTGAGACAGCTTGCACGGGTGATTCCAAATTTAAAAGAAAGAGAACTAAGTTTAGATTCATTGAATTATGGCTTACATAAGTCACATTTCAATACTGCAGATCTGTATTATCATGCACGGCAAAGCACCCGTGCTATTGGGATTCTGCCTAGTGACAGAACAATTATACAGCTTAAAAACTCAGGTAGCTTTAGGTTAATTACAAATAAACAGACCGCAGATAGTATTCTGGCTTACCAGGGTTTAATAGAAAACTATCAGTTCGCATTAAGGCGGGAAGATGAAGGAATTCAACTCCTGCTCCCTTTCCTCAGTAAATTATTTGATGCAAAAGTTTTTGATGCAATGGTAGATAATACAAATCGCATTCATAAGCCTACTGGTAATCCACAGATGCGTTCGAGTGATCCCAATTTAATAAATGAGTTTAGCTATTACGTTC
>JALZIY010000228.1 GCA_030860085.1 Bacteroidota bacterium
CCTTTGGAGAGGGCTGGGGTGAGGTTGGTTCCCATGCTTTTACCGGATGGATGCTTCTTAATTACAACAAGCCCGTCCAGGTGTCATCTACATTAGGGGGCTATCTTCCAAATGGCGCCGTTGATGAACTAACAAAAACATACTGGAGTGCAGTAACCGCCAATGCGGGTGAGTATATACAAACCGACTTAGGAAATGTATCAAGAGTAAATGCGGTACAAATTAATTATGCCGACCAGGATGTTGATAGTAACCGGCTTGGTAAATACAATGATCAATATCATCAATACAGATTGTATTACTCCATTGATGGTAAAAAATGGAACATGCTTATTGATAAGAGCAAGAATAAAACAGACATTCCCCACGATTATGTGGAACTGGAAAAGCCCGTACAGGCAAGATTTATTAAGTTGGATAATATTCACATGCCCACCGGTAAATTCGCCATCAGCGGCTTGCGTGTATTTGGCCATGGCAATGGCGCCATACCTGATACTGTGCAAAGTTTTATTGTTTTACGCACTGAAAAAGACAAGCGCAGCGCATTTATAAAATGGAAACCGGTTGACAATGCCTTTGCCTATAATATTTATTACGGAACACATCCTGATAAATTGTACACTTGTATCATGATACATTCTAATAACGAATATTGGATGAAAAGCATGGACAGTCAAATGCCATATTATTTTCAGATAGAAGCAATTAATGAAAATGGTGTTTCAAAAAGAACAGAAGCAAAAAAAATCTTGTAGGGATTTGCCACAGGCAAATCCGGCATGGGAATTTTTCATTGTTGATTGTATGATTTACCATTTGCAAATTTCAATGGTTTTGGGATAAATTATTACAGGATTTGCCAATGACTGTAGAAATTTGCTGATGGCAAAATCCATTTACTGTACGAATTTGCAATTGTTTCATTACAGGATTTGCCACTGGCAAATCCCTATAAAAAAAATTATTATGATCAGAAATTTTCTTGTAATCGCGGCCCTGATCTTTTCGCAGACCTTAATGGCGCAAAAAGATGCAAAGATGAATTTGTTCATCGCCAACCTGATGAACAGGATGACCCTTGATGAAAAAATCGGTCAATTGAATTTGCCTTCCATTGGCTTTGATGTTACGGGTCCTATTCTCAGCCAGAATGTTTCTGAAAATATTCGTAAAGGAAACGTTGGTGGAGTGTTTAATACATTTACACCTATTGCTGTACGTAAGTTGCAGGATATTGCTGTAAAGGAAACCCGTTTAAAAATTCCCTTGCTTTTTGGCTATGATGTGATACATGGGCATCGCACAATTTTTCCTATCAATCTTGGATTATCAGCCAGTTGGGATATGCCGTTGATTGAACGCACAGCCCGTATTGCGGCTGAAGAGGCAAGTGCAGATGGACTGAACTGGACTTTTTCACCAATGGTGGATATTGCACGAGACCCACGCTGGGGACGCATTTCAGAGGGGGCAGGAGAAGACCCTTACCTCGGTTCATTAATTGCAAAAGCAATGGTTCGTGGTTACCAGGGCACAGATCTTTCAAAAGATAATACCATACTTGCCTGCGTAAAACATTTTGCTTTATATGGCGCTTCAGAGGCAGGCCGTGATTATAACACTGTTGACATGAGCGAACGCAGGATGTTTGAGGAATACATGCCTCCTTATAAAGCAGCGATTGATGCCGGTGTAGCAACTGTGATGACTTCTTTTAATGAAATCAATGGCATACCTGCAACAGGTAACAAATGGTTGATGACTGACCTGCTGCGCAAGCAATGGGGCTTTAAAGGATTTATAGTAACGGATTATACTTCTATTAATGAAATGATTCAGCATGGTACAGGTGACGAAGCAGAAGTTGGAAGACAAACCTTAGCTGCCGGTGTTGATATGGATATGGTAGGAGAAGTATTTTTAAAAAATGCTAAAAAATCAGTGCTTGACAAGAAATTACCCATGGCCCAAATTGATGCTGCCTGCAGAAGAATACTGGAAGCAAAATATAAATTAGGTTTGTTTGATGATCCTTATCATTACGTAAATGAAAGCCGTCCTGCACAGGTAATGATGACAGCTGAAAAATTACAGGCATCAAAAGAAGCAGCACAAAAAAGTATGGTGCTTTTAAAGAATGCAAATAATATCTTACCACTAAAAGGAGATAAAAAACTTGCATTCATTGGTCCGTTAGTAAAAGATAAAAGAAACCTCCTTGGCAGTTGGAGCGGCGCCGGTGATTGGAAACAGGCCGTAAGCATTTGGGAAGGCTTGGAAAAAAGTTTTCCGGGTAATGCTATCTTATATGCAAAAGGCAGCAACTTGTTAGATGATACTTTGTTGATAAATAAATTAAATCCGCATGGCGGAGATATTAAGCCTGATAGCTTATCCCCACAACAATTAATTGATGAAGCCGTACGCACAACTAATAATGCAGATGTTATTGTAGCTGTATTAGGTGAAGCCTTTGGTATGAGCGGCGAAGCAGCAAGCAGAAGCAATATTGGCTTACCGGAAAACCAGGTAGCATTGCTGAAAGCGTTGAAAGCGACGGGTAAGCCAATAGTATTGGTTTTAATGAATGGCCGCCCGCTTACGTTGCAATGGGAACATGATAATTTGGATGCCATTTTAGAAACATGGTTTTCCGGAACCATGGCCGGCGATGCTATTGTTGATGTATTGTTTGGCAAATACAATCCATCCGGAAAATTGACTGCTACTTTTCCCCGTAATGTCGGGCAGGTGCCTATTTATTATGCGGTGAAAAATACTGGTCGCCCATTCGATCCAAAACAGAAATACACTTCAAAATATTTAGATGTGCCCAATACTCCTTTGTATCCTTTTGGGCATGGATTAAGTTATACCACATTTAGTTATGGGGATGTTCAATTAAGCAAAAGCAGTATTTCTCCTGCTGAAGTAATAAACGCTACTATAACAGTTACGAATACCGGTAATTATGATGGAGAGGAAACCGTGCAATTGTACATCCAGGATGTGGTAGCCAGTGTAACGCAGCCTGTAAAAGAATTAAAAGGTTTTCAGAAAATAGTTTTGCTCAAGGGCGAGAGCAAAACAGTAAGTTTTACAATCAATGTTGGCGATCTTAAGTTCTATGATCAGAATATGAAATTGATTGCAGAGCCTGGCGTTTTCAGGGTTTACATAGGAACCAGTTCCAGCGATTTAAAAATGGCTCTATTCACATTGACCAAATAATCATTGATGATTTCAGGCACCACCTCAACCAAGGGCATTGGAAAAATCATTGCTGCTTCATCTGTTGGTACTTTAATTGAGTGGTACGACTTCTATATTTTTGGAAGTCTTTCCACCATCATTGCTCAGAAATTTTTTCCTTCGGAAAATCCTACGGTAGCGCTTCTTTCTACGCTGGCAACATTTGCAGCAGGTTTTATTGTACGTCCATTTGGTGCATTGGTTTTTGGCCGCATTGGAGATATTATTGGAAGAAAATATACTTTTCTATTGACGCTGGTGCTAATGGGCGCTTCAACATTCTTAATTGGGTGTGTTCCTTCTTATGCAACCATTGGTGGATGGGCTCCCTTTCTTGTGCTGGTTTTACGTTTGTTGCAGGGGCTGGCATTAGGTGGTGAATATGGTGGCGCAGCTACTTACGTAGCAGAGCATGCACCTGCTAATCGTCGTGGTTTTTTTACCAGTTGGATACAGACAACAGCTACACTAGGGTTGTTCCTTTCATTAGGTGTCATTTTATCTATAAGGCGCATTGTGGGTGTAGAAGAATTTACTACAGGTAATGGGTGGCGTTATCCATTTTTATTATCGATTATTCTTGTTGTTGTTTCCATCTTTATCCGCATGCGAATGGCAGAATCGCCTTTGTTTGCTCAATTAAAAAAGGAAGGAAAAACATCAATAAACCCCTTAAAAGAAAGCTTTGGAAAAAAAGAAAATTTTAAAATGGTTTTGCTGGCCTTGTTTGGAGCTACTATGGGACAAGGTGTTATTTGGTACACCGGTCAATTCTATGCACAAAGCTTTATACTTACCAAATGCAATATTGAGTACGAACAGGCAAATTCTATTATTTTAATTGCCTTGCTGATCGCTACGCCTTTCTTTATTCTTTTCGGACATCTTTCCGATAAATGGGGAAGAAAAAAAATTATGCTGGCAGGTATGCTTTTAGGTGTTTTGTTTTACAGACCTATTTTTCAGCAGCTATATCAAATTGCCGACACAAGTTCAAAAACAATTAAATCAGAGCATATAAATAAAACGGAAGTAAAAGTATTGTCTTCAACTGTAACTGCTTATTCAGATGGCACAACGCTTATGACAAAGACTACTCAGGTGGCATCAAATGAAAAACCTCAGGTAAAAAAAGAAATTATTTTAGCTGAACCAGGTAAATGGAAGATGATTGGTTTGATTGCAGTAATGGTGTTTTTTGTTACAATGGTGTATGGGCCAATCGCCGCTTTTTTAGTGGAATTATTTCCAACAAGAATCCGTTACACTTCCATGTCTTTACCTTATCATATTGGCAATGGTGTATTTGGCGGATTAGTGCCTTTTATTGCAACACTGATTACCACACTGCCGGGCACAGATCATTTGTCGGGTTTGTGGTATCCAATTGGAATTGCTGCACTTTGTTTTGTTATTGGAAGTTTATACTTGACGGATAAAAAG
>JALZIY010000397.1 GCA_030860085.1 Bacteroidota bacterium
CCGTTGGAATAATGATTTTGACAATGGGCTGGCTATTGTACTATTTAAACGATGCCAAAAAAATAATGCTCTATTCATGGCTGCTGATTGTTACCATGTTTTTTGAAAATGGTCTCATTATCTTACAAGCCATCCGCGGCACCACTTCTCACTACAACAATAATACCCCGGCTGATGCAATCATTTTCATTTTCATGGGCATATTCATCCTGTTGTTTACCATCACCTCTGTGCTTATCTGTATTGCTTTCTTTAGCCAAAACCAATTTTCTATTCCAGATGCTTATGTATGGGGTATCCGCCTCGGCATCTTGTTTTTTATTTTATTTTCACTGGAAGGTGGTATGATGCTAACGCTGACCAGGCATACTATAGGTTCGGCTGATGGCGGTCCCGGTTTACCTTTAACTAACTGGAGCACCCAATATGGCGACTTGCGTATTGCCCATTTTCTTGGCATTCATTCACTCCAATTGCTTCCATTGCTTGGTCACTACATAGCCAAATCAAAAAAACAAATCATTGCCTTGTCTGTAATTTATTTTGTTATTGTCGTGGCAGTTTTTATTCAGGCTTTGTCAGGTACGCCTTTATTATTTATATAAAAAGTCACAGCAAGAACGCTTTAGTGCTGTAGTAAAGAGCAATAGTACTTCCTGTAATTTGTAAACAGTAATGGTATCTAATGTATTTGCACGTTCAGAGGCCAGTTTCAAGAATGCCAATCATAATGAAAGGGATTTTTAGGAATTAAATTTAAACAGGCAATTGAATTACATTTTTATTAATTCATCATATTCATAAATTCTAAATCCCGGTTTTTGTTGCTTTGCTGCGAATATCATGGCAGCCGCCACATCTTTAGCATGTATGGGTTTGTACCTGCGTAAATTATTAATCAAAATAAAAGAAAAAGTTTGCATGGCTATTTGACCAATGCGTTCGCCAGGTCTTGATTCTTTTCTGTCACCCAATAAAATCGAAGGGCGAAAAACAGAAACAGTTTCCAGTTGCATTTTTTTTATTTCATCTTCAACTTCTCCCTTTAACTGCAAATAAAAATTTTGACTTTTTACATCAGCACCAACTGAAGAAACAAAGAGAAATTTGTCGCATCCTGTTTCTTTACAGAACCTGGCAGCGTTAACCGGTATATCATGATCTATTTTTCTATAAGCCTCTTTATCTCCTTTCGCTTTTTTCTGCGTTGTACCCACTGCACAAAAAACAACGTTACTTCCATCTATACCCAGTTTAAATGATTCGTGATCGTTAAAATCTATCAGCTTCACTTCGACTTTTGAATTTTCATTTTTAAAAGGACGCCTCACCAATAAACGAATAATATCGAAGCCATCATCTTGTATCAATTGGAGTAAAAGATAATTGCCAATCAAGCCTGTGGCGCCGACAATAGTTGCAATCCTTTCGCTCATAATTTTTCTGTATTTTGCTAATGCATGCAAATTCGTGAAAATTATTCGCTGAAGCCTTACAATACATTTGGCATTGATGTAAAAGCAAAATATTTCTCCGGTTTTCAATCTGTTGATGAACTAAAAGAAATTCTCACTTCCCAATTCTCAATTCTCAATTTTCAACTTATTCTCGGTGGCGGCAGCAATCTTTTATTTACAAAAGATGTTGATGGGATTGTTTTAAAAAATGAAATAAAAGGTATTGCAATTATTGACGAGGACAATGATTTCGTTTATGTAAAAGCAGGCGCAGGAATAAACTGGCATGAGTTTGTTTTATACTGTCTTCATAACAATTATGCAGGTGTTGAAAATCTTTCTTTAATTCCAGGCAATGTTGGTGCATCGCCTATGCAAAATATCGGCGCATACGGAGTAGAAATCAAGGATGTTTTTCATCAACTTGAAGCTTATCATATCAATGAAAAAATTCTGAAAACATTTTCATTAGAGGATTGTGAGTTTGGATATAGAGAAAGTGTCTTCAAACGGAAATATAAAAATGAATTTGTAATTACCTCAGTTAGTTTTCGTTTACGTAAGACACCTGTGTTTAATACATCATACGGTGTTATACAACAAGAACTCGATAAAATGGCTGTGAAAGAATTAAGTATTCAGGTCATATCTAAGGCTGTTATTAATATTCGTAGTTCTAAACTACCTGATTGGAAAAAACTTGGTAATGCTGGAAGTTTTTTCAAGAATCCCCTGATAGCTCAACATGAATTTTACGAATTAAAACGAATGTATTCAAATATACCAGGTTATATTATAGATGAAAAGTTTACAAAGCTGGCTGCAGGCTGGCTGATAGAACAATGCGGATGGAAAGGTTATAGAAAGGGTGATGCCGGTTGTTATGCAAAACAAGCATTGGTATTAGTTAATTACGGAAACGCAACTGGGCGG
>JALZIY010000398.1 GCA_030860085.1 Bacteroidota bacterium
TATACCAATAAAGAGCGCCTAATAAAAGGCCTAATAAAATACGGGGAATAAACCCAAAAAACTGGAAATGAAAAAAAGAAAAAAAGAACGCGGCTGCAATAATGCCTGCCCAGGGATTTTTAAAAACTTTAATAAATAAGCGTTGCAGCACACCCCGAAAAAATAGTTCTTCCCCCACGCCCGCAAAAACCGCAATCATAATAAGATTGAGAATTAGATCAGTCACGCTATTTTTTGCCAGCATAAACTCTATTGCTTTGGATGCTCCCTCTTCCATGCCCTGCATCCATTTTTGCGTACCCGTACTAAATGGAAATTGTTTGTTCAATATACCTGTGTATTCTACTAAGGGGATAGCGATCAGCATAGCAGCAATACCTAAAACCCAATAAATGGTTTTGGACGGTTTCTTTAATCCCAGATAGCGTAAGGGATGCGGATCGGAAAAATAAGCAAACAACAATGAAGGGATTAAAAATAATCCTAAGAACTGAAGTAACATCATACTCCTGAGCATAAACAGCATATTCGGATCACTAGTGTCCCAATCGTTTATACTTCCCATTTCCCGCAGACTAATGCCGGTAATTTTAGAAAGTATAATACTCCCAATTAAAGAAATTGCTATCAGAATGCCAAATGACATTCCTAAAAACAACAGCAATTGAACCCATGCAGGCCGGGTTTTAAGATATGTTTGCATAAGTGCTCGATTCTGTATTGTAGATTTGCATTCTTATAAAAAGAGGCTGCAAGATAAGGCCTCATAAAACATTACATTTCCATTGATAAAAATAGGTAACATAGAATTGCCTGGTTTTCCATTGCTGCTGGCGCCAATGGAAGATGTAAGCGATCCACCTTTTCGTGCTGTTTGCAAATCTGAGGGAGCGGATTTAATGTACACTGAATTTATCAGCAGTGAAGGATTGATTCGCGATGCCATTAAAAGCAGGAAGAAGCTGGATATTTTTGAAGAAGAACGCCCCGTTGGCATCCAAATATTTGGGGGCGATGAAGAGGCCATGTCCCTGAGTGCTAAAATTGTAGAAGTTGTTAATCCTGACTTGCTCGACATCAATTTTGGATGCCCGGTAAAAAAAGTAGTTTGCAAAGGAGCAGGCGCCGGTGTGCTAAAAGATGTGGGCCTGATGGTGCGGCTGACAAAGGCAGTCGTAAATTCTACTTCATTACCCGTAACGGTAAAAACAAGACTGGGTTGGGATGACAATACTATCAATATAGAAGAAGTGGCTGAGCGACTGCAGGATGTAGGTATTAAAGCATTGGCTGTACATGGGCGTACCCGTTGCCAATTATATAAGGGCACCGCTGACTGGACGAGCATTGCTAAAGTGAAGAATAATTCCCGCATTCATATTCCTATTTTTGGAAACGGTGATATAGATTCTCCCGAGAAAGCTGTTGAATACAAGAACCGTTATGGCGTAGATGGCATTATGATAGGTCGTGCTGCTATTGGTTATCCCTGGATATTTAATGAGATTAAACATTATATCCAAACAGGTGAGCATTTACCCGCTCCATCCATTCAGCAGCGCATAGATGTTATCAGACAGCATTTGCATTTTTCGGTAGATTGGAAAGGCAAGGTAGTAGGCATCAATGAAATGCGCCGCCATTATACCAATTATTTAAAAGGTCTCGCAAACATTAAAGAGTTTCGCTTACGCCTGGTTACACTCAATGAGCCGGAACTGATAGATGAAGTATTGGATGAAATAATAGAAAAGTACGGTGATTATACTTTTCAAAAATCGCCTATTCAGTTGATAAATTATCATGAGAAGTGTGCTGTGTAATTCTATTTCAAGCAAAGGCAGCAAAGGAGCGGCGGCGCAAAGTGATTTATTCAACCCTGCGCCTTTGCCTCTTAGCGTAAATTCATTCATTCAGCATTCTTGTTACCGACAAAATATCATTAATTATCACTATTGTCCGACTAAAGTTTTATAATTCTTTTCAAACCCTTACGGGTTGAGGGTTTTAAGCCCCCTCTCCCTTTGGAGAGGGGGTTGGGGGTGAGGTTTTATCAGCAAGGGGTCGAACACTTTAGTCGGACAACAATCAGTAATATAGGAGACTTTTCTATTCCGGACACTTTCATCTATTGAATATTTGAAATGCTAACCACTTCCTTCTTCTCCAAATTTTTTAAAACATCAGCTTTGTCTAACAAGGCCGGACGCATTTTTTTTTGCGATAATAACTCCAGTTGGTCGCCTGCATGTTTACTGCCGGGTTGTGATGAATTGCCATAACTCAGTAAAACACTGGCTTTTACTTTTTTTCCAAATTCTGTTATTGCCACATATGTATCTCCATGATAAGCCTTGTTTTTCTTATCCTGGTCCTCTCTAAAATACATGGTTCTAAAAACACCTAATCTATCTGTTCCGCCATTTCCAGGGTAGTCAACATTATTTGCTCTGAACCTGTTTACCTCGCCATAAGCAACATCAAGCGAACCATATTTTTTCAAAACTTCGCCTGCCGCCTGCACTAATAATTCTACTGCTTTTTTAGGATCTCTTAAACCATCAGGTGTAGATACAGGCTCTGCCAAATCCCAGGGCTTAGCTACCATGTCCTTATTCAATTTATTGAACCATTGCTCAAATAAAACAGCGCCTTTGCTTACTGTATTGGCCGATTTATCCCAGGCTTTTAAGACCGTTGCTGCTTTAGCGGAGAGGCTATCAGGGAACTGTTCAACGGCTGTAACGAGGTCATCTAAAAACCGGTGAGCAGCTTCCATTTCGGTATTTAATTTATATCCCACCAGTTCATCAAAACTTATAGAAGCATCATCTTTTATCATATTTACTGCACGCTGCGGACGTAAGCCCATATCTAATGGCGACATATAAGCAGGAAATTTTTTTGGATCTAAAGCAACAGGATAAGTACTTGTCCAGGGCGGATCATTTGCATTTTGTACAAAGCCCGTAGCCGGATTAAAAAGTTTCGGCAGGTCCGTATAAGCATGTGTTTTGTTCCAGATATATTTTGACGAGGTACCATCTACCATGCCATTCCAAAACTTCCAGTCACCCTCCGTCCTTACCGGAACATTTCCATTGAACAAGTACATAATATTGCCGGCATTATCTGCATATACAATATTGAACATTGGATTTTGCAACATTTTTACTGCCGACTCAAACTCTGCAAAATTTTTTGCTTTTCCCATTTTATGATATTGTGCTCCCATACCAGCATTTTCCAAACCTGCAATGCGAACGGCATAAGCTTTACCCTGCCCGACTCCGTCAGTCAGGCGGGCATTTTTCTCTCCCATCACCGGACCGTGTTTTGAATACTTGAATGTTATATTTTCCTCTATCACTGTTCCATCATCCTGGCGAACTTTCATAGGAACCGATCTTTTTTCAAAAGGCATTGTTGTTTCATCGAGAAGATAGCCATCGTCTTTTAGTGTGAGTTCATACCTGTCGCTGGCATCGATAGTATTAACGGTGTGTGTCCATCCAAGGTTTTGATTAAAGGCAATATTTAATCCTGGAAACCCTATTAATGAAACACCATAAGCACTAAAGCCCGGTGCATTTAAATGGGCTTCATAAAATGTAAAAAAATCGGTCCACAGCAAATGTGGATTGGCGAGCAGCATGGCATTTTTTGATGCTGATCTTGAGGGCCCGATCGCTATGGAATTAGAACCCGGGGTTGTTAATCGTATGCTATTGACTATATCACCACGCCCTAAGAACTCAAGACAGACAACCCTTGTACTATGCGCTAATACGTCATAAGCCGTAACCGGCAACACCTGCTGAAATTCTTTTCCAATATTACCAGGGTTTGCTTTAGCATAAGCGTTCAACCCCTTTACAAAACCATCCAGGTAAACTTTGTATTCTGCCTCCTGCCGGTTATAATTTTTTTTTGCCTGTTCCGGCAAATTAAAAAGATGAATTTGTTTGTCGGAATTAATATATTTCTTGCCCCAGTATTCTGCAGCCCTGCCTCTTGCCTGACCATACAATTGTAAAATTAAATTTGCATGGCTATGCATTTGCGACCAACCAAAAGCATAGTACATTTCTTCTGTGGATTTACCATATATATGCGGTACGCCATAATTATCCCATAATATTTCTGTTTGTGATGTTTGTGCATTGGATGTAAAAAAAACAGAAAACAAGAAATAGGTAATCAACATTTTTTTTGTTGTGGGCAGGAAATTTTTTTGCATAAAATTCTGTTTGTCTGACAAGTTAAGATTATAGAGAATAATTACAATTGTAATTTTTACCGGCGTCATTGCATTGTTTACTTTGATCTTTTGCTGCAAGTTTATCCTGAGCCTGGCGTAGGACACCCTTGTACTTTTTATTATTTTGCGCATGATGTAAAAGACTTCATTATAATAACCATTCATTGTGCTACAACAATAAATTGGTGCTATTGGTTAATAGCTTTTATCACCACATGTCCGATGGGTGAAACCGAGGCATCAAAATAATGTGTCAGCATACCTTGTTCATCTACCAGGTATTTAGAAAAATTCCAAGATGGCATTTTATCATTCCACCCATTTCTTTTTTTATGTGTTAGCCAATGAAACACTTCATTTTGTTCTATGGATTTTACAACCTTACTTTTTTTGGCTAAGGGAAAACTAACGTCAAAATTGTCGCGGCAAAATGCCGCAACTTCCTGATCGCTGCCTTTTTCCTGTTCTTTAAAATCATTGGCAGGGAATCCAATCACTATTAATTGATTTTTAAAATGATCTGATAACTTTTGCAACTCAGCATACTGGGCTGTGTAACCGCAATCACTTGCTGTATTGACCAGCAAAATTTTTTTACCCATAAAATTCTTTAAAGAAATAATCTTTCCATCAATCAATTCTATCGATAACTCATAAAAAGATTCTGAAGGCTCAATTTTTTTTTCGTTGTATAAAATTTTCTTTCCCGGTGCCAGGTTACGAAATGTCATAACCAAGGGATAAAAAAGCTTTAATATTCTTTGCCTGAATGTCATCTTTACATACATCTGCGTGTCAATTTTTTTTACCTTTCTCAAATAAAGCCAAATAACCAGGTGCGAAAATAGAATATGTTGTACCTTTTTTTATTGTTTTGATGTCGATGGAATTCTATACTCGCCTGGTTTTTAGAAATGTAGCTTTGCAATTCTATTGGGTTGAAAAGTATGCAACCAGTGCAGCAATACATCCTGGCAAAAACTGTAGCGCCGGGTAAGCAGGAAGAATTATTAGTAGCAATGCGGGGAATATGATCAACGCGGCTATACGAAGGATCAGCCGGTTTTATGTAACACGTTGGGCCGATTACCGGAAACAGGGTGGAAGGAACAAAGATCAATTTGTTTAAAGAATATACGCCGATTCAATAAGTCATTGCCACGAAGGACAAAGACGAAAAGATGCGCAAAGATTTTGTGTTCCTTGTGACTTCGCGTCTTCGTGGCAGTTCAAATATTTATAAATAGTCAGTAAATTCATTTACAAATACATTCAAAATGAAACACATACTTCTTCTTATAGGGCTGTCGTTTTCCTTGTATACGTTTGCCCAAAACAAAGCAAAGGATTACGGCGAGGCCCTGCGGCTGATTGACGTGTGGCTGGATGCCCAACGGGATTTTGATAAGCTGCCCGGCATCTCGGTAGCCATTGTAAATGACCAGAACGTCATTTATAAAAAAGGGTTTGGCGTAACGGACCTCGAAAAGAAATTGCCGGCGGCGCCCGAAACTGTGTACAGCATCTGCTCCATCTCCAAGCTGTTTACAGCCATTGCCATCATGCAGTTGTGGGAGGTGGGTAAACTGAGGCTGGACGATTCCGTTAGTGCGCTTTTGCCTTCGTTTAATCTTCGCCAACAATTTGCAGAAAGCGGGCCGGTAACTGTTCGTTCCTTATTGACGCATTCGTCGGGCTTACCCCGCGAATCTGATTTTCCGTATTGGACCGACTTTAAATTTCCGACGCAAAAAGAAGTGGCCGAAAAATTAGGCGCACAACAAACGCTTTACCCTTCGTCAACCTACATGCAATACAGCAACCTTGGCCTGACTCTTTTGGGTGAGATCGTCGCCAAAGTTTCGGGTATGCCTTACGAAAAATATGTGGAGGTAAATGTTTTAAAGCCACTGCGCTTAGCACATACGCAAACCTCTATGCCGCAAAATCTTTGGCGGGGTTCACTGGCAACCGGTTATAGTGCCTTGTACCGGGATGGGCAAAGAAAAATGC
>JALZIY010000416.1 GCA_030860085.1 Bacteroidota bacterium
AGAAAATGTCAATCTTGCAATGCTTAATTTGAAAAACACCTTTCTGCTGTCTTATTTGGAAAAGAAAACGTATGTAGCCATTTCAGAACGAAACCAACAAGTAACAACCTATAGATATGCCTTCAGGATTTTTTGCTTTATTAGATGATATTGGAGCTTTGGTAAAAGCAAGTGCCGCCACTTTAGATGATGTACCTACCCAGGTAGCTAAAACTACCGGGAAAGTTTCGGGCATTGTGATTGATGATACCGCCGTTACACCTAAGTATGTTGTGGGGCTTGATCCCTCTCGGGAACTTTCTATTATTTTCAATATAGCCAAGAAGTCGCTGAAAAATAAGCTACTTATTTTAAGTCCTGCGGCTTTGTTGCTTGGGTATTTTGCCCCCTGGGCTATTACCCCTATCTTAATGTTGGGTGGCGCTTATTTATGTTTTGAAGGTTACGAAAAGGTGCACTCCATGTTTAGCAAGCACCACGATGTGCACCCGGAAAGCGAAGAAGTAAAAGTCATTACCCCGGAAGAACTGGAAAAGGAACGAGTGACGGGTGCCGTTCGCACCGATATTATTTTGTCGGCAGAAATTATGGCCATTGCTTATAGCCAGGTAGTTGGCCAACCGATAGTAAACCAGATCGTGGTGATGCTGGCAGTAGCTGTTTTTATTACTATAGCCGTTTATGGATTTGTTGGTTTAATTGTAAAAGCAGACGATTTCGGAGTACACCTGGCTCAGGATAAATACCATCCCGCGACCCAAAAATTGGGTCGTGGTATTGTAAAGTTTATGCCCCATTTCCTGAGCATCTTGGGTGTGGTAGGTACAGCAGCCATGCTTTGGGTAGGAGCCGAAATTATTGCTCATGGCATTCCGGCAACGAGTCACTTACTGCATGATTTGGAACATGCTTTAGCTCATATTCCAGTATTAGCTTGGTTTGCCAAGGCGTTGGCTTGTGGTATTGGTGGACTTATCTTAGGTTTCATAATTGAAAAAATTGTGCTGCTAGTTAAGAAAGTCTTGCCTAAGAAAAATTGATGCGCAAGCGGTTTGTCCAGTTATCTCCTTTCTATAAATTTTATGTACATCTCATTATAGAATGCCGTTAAAAGCCGTTACAAAGCAAAGTAGCTGCTACTATTCCGGCGGTTTCGGTACGCAACCTTGTGTTACCTAATGAAACGGGTTGATAGTTCTGAAGTAATGCTTGTTCAATTTCAGCCTGTGTAAAATCACCCTCCGGGCCGATGAGGATAAGGGATGAGTTTTGTGAATGGTCAATAGTGAATGGTGAATATGCCTCTGAAAGTTGAACCTTTTTTTCAGGCAGGCAATGAGCAATAAATTTTTGTTGATACAGATTTGATTGAATGACTTCAAAAAAAATTGTGGGATTATGCAAAACAGGCATCCAGCATTGCTGCGATTGTAGCATAGCGCTGTTCAAAATATTTTTCATCCGGCCAAAACGGAATTTTTCTTTTTCTGTTCGTTCACAGAGCAAAGGAATGATCTCAGTTACCCCTATTTCAGTTGCTTTTTCTAAAAACCATTCGAACCGGGAAGAATTTTTAATTAATGAAATGCCAATTGCAACTTTTCTTTTTCTTTCTTCTTCAATGTGGGTTGAAGAAATTTCAACGATACATTTTTTTCGGCTATTATCAATAATGTTGGCCTGCACTTTTTTCCCTTTCCCATCAGTTAATAAAATTTGTTCTCCTTTTTGCATTCGAAGCACACTAATATGCTTTGATGTGTCTTCCTCCAATATAATTGTTTTGGTATTTAAATCTTCAACAAAAAAGGAAGGTAACGTCATTGGTTCTCTCTTTCAAACAATTCATCATCGCTTCTGCCGGTATAAAATACTGCAAAAACAATTACTGAATTAGAACTGATTTTAAAAACTATTTTATAAGGGAAGTTTCTTAAAACAACCTGTCTATAATCATCTTGTAAAAAACTGTAGTGTTGGGGATGGAGTTTTAATTTTTCAAGATTTTCTAAAGCCTCAAAAATAAAAACGGATACCTAAATTAATTTTCTTTTTTTCATACAATAATATGGCTTTGTCAATATCTTGTTCAGCTTCCGGAATGAGCAATACTTCATAGACCATATTTATCATTCATTTTCGATCTGAATTCTTCTAAAGGGGAAGTCTTAGTTTCGCCATTCAGGTATTTTTCTTCCCTTTCATTGAGTATTTTTATTTGCTTTTCAGTTAAAGTATATTCAGGAGTCGTGGCTTGTGAAGTAATAATAGTTAGCACCGCTTCTAATAATTCTTTATTGTCAATCGCTTCAATTGCAGTATGTAATTGATTTTTTATTTTAGAAATTGACATCGCCTTGCATTTAGTCAAATTTAAATCTTTTAAGCTAAGAGAAGAAGTAAAAAGAAAAGGAGTTGAAAGAGAATTCTCTTTATCTCGTTCCCTCCTCTTTTTCTCCTTTTTCTTCTCTTTAGCTTAAAAAGGATCTTCATCATCCGGTAAATTATTCATTTTACTTCCTGTTTGAATAAACATTTTTGGTCCCCCATCAATGTCTGAAACAGGTTTCCAATTGGATGGCATTGGTCCATTTGAAAAAGAATCTCCACCATCATCATCAATAAACTTTTGTATGTGCAGTAAAGCCCTGAGCTTAATAGTTTCCAGCGATCCATTACGGTGCTTGGCAATACGTACATGGGTTTCGCCCCGGTTGCTTTCTCCCATTTCATTTTGGGTTACGTCATAATATTCCGGACGATAGAGGAACATTACCATATCTGCATCCTGTTCAATTGCGCCTGATTCACGCAGATCACTCAACTGCGGCATTTTATTTCCTTCTTTTCTTTTTTCCACTTCACGGCTTAATTGTGAAAGGGCAATGATGGGAACGTTTAACTCTTTAGACAGTGCCTTTAAACTTCGTGAAATATTACTGATCTCCTGTTCTCTATTTCCATTTCTGTTTTCACCTGTGCCGCTCATTAATTGCAGGTAATCGATGATGATCAAACCAATGTTCCCCGTATTTTTCAAACGGCGGCATTTTGCACGCAGTTCAAAAATGTTTAATGCCGGTGTATCGTCAATAAAAATGGGCGCTTGAGCCAATTTTTGAATTCCCCGTGCATATAACTGTTTCATTTCATGCTCTTCCAATTTACCACGTGAAATCTTTTCAAGCCATATTTCACTTTCGGATGATAGTATACGTTGCACCAATTGGCCTGCACTCATCTCAAGTGAAAAGAAAGCAACGGGTGTAGGTTTGGTAAGATGCAACGCCGCATTACGAGCCAGGTTTAATGCAAAAGCAGTTTTACCTACTGATGGGCGGGCAGCTAAAATAATTAAATCAGTATTCTGCCAACCATAGGTTACTCTATCCAACGACTTAAAACCTGTAGGCACGCCGGAAATATCTTCATTTTTATGACGCAGGTCTTCTATCCGTTGAATGGCTTTTACTAAAACCGAATCAATCGTTTCGTAATTATTGCGCAAGTTTTTGCTGGTTATATCATAAATCTTGCTTTCCGCCTGATCCAATAGATCAAAAACATCTGTACTGTCTTCATAAGCATCGCCAATAATTTCACCGCTAATGCGTATCAATTCACGCTGTATAAATTTTTGCAGAACAATGCGGGAATGAGCTTCTATATTGGCAGAAGAAACAACAGCATTGGTTAATTTGGTTACATAATAAGGACCACCAACCGTATCCAGTTCCTCTTTAAACTTCAGCTCTTCCACAACTGTTAATATATCAATTGGCTGGCTTTTATTGGCCAGGCTTTGCATAGCATTAAAAATGCGCTGATGGCTGTCAACATAAAAACATTCAGGCTTTAGAATTTCAATAACAGTGTCAAAAGCACCTTTTTCTAACATTATGGCACCTAATACCGCCTCTTCAAGCTCCTTAGCCTGTGGAGGCACTTTGCCATATACCATTGTGCTTATGTCAAGTGGAGCTTTTCGCCTAATTTTTCTATCGCGGTTGAGATTGGTTAAATCCATTTTAAGTTGTGGGAATGTGATGTTTAAGCAAATTGTTTTTTGGTCAATGATCCTTGAAACAAAAACAGGTCTATGTTAAATTTTTATGATGAAACTGTTAACCTGATATTATCCCTAAGTCAGTTGGCGAATAAATGCAGAAATTATTGAGAGACAAAAACAATAATAATCCACAGTTTTATCACTTTTTAATCCACAGAAATTAGTAGTTATTCACCGAATTTCTATCAATTTCCATCTATTCTTAGAGTTATAAACAAATATCGTTTAAAAAAATAGTTAACCCATTTTTTGGCTGGGTCATCTAACTAACAGATTGGACTTGCAGCTATTTATATTTTTTAAACAGAAGTTATTTTCTGGTACAATTCTTATGCAGTAACGTTTTTCCAAAATCCAACAAAACTCTTCTT
>JALZIY010000435.1 GCA_030860085.1 Bacteroidota bacterium
GCACCATTTACAGTACCTACCCAAAGTCCATGAGTTGTAACAGGATTAGGATCGGTAATTTTTCTGATCCGTGGATCAAATATGCTATAAGTTTTACCATTTAAATGATCTACAAACTGTTCCGATAGCCAGCCGCTGAGGGTTAAAGAAGCATTGTTCCTGGCAACCTGCGCCCATGGGTTTCGCAAAAAGAATGATGCCATACCCATATCATCTGCATTTGAAGTATATGCGTTATCAATAGCAGATAATACCGCGGCTGCATTATACCCTGCTGTTTTGCTAACCTTAATCAGCATTCTCGCTTTTAATGCATTTGCTGTTTTAATCCAGTTTGCCCTGATACCTTTATGAATCAAATCATTTGTTGTTGACAGCTTAATTGTTGCATCTGTTCTGGTCAACTGTACAATTGCAGAATCCAATAGAGCCAAGCCTGTTTTGTAAAGCTCTTCCTGCGAATCATAAGAAGGCGTATAATTGTCTTTATCGAATGCTGCAGAAAAAGGTGCATTACCCCATAGATCTGAAACTAAACTTAGATGATAAGACAATAAAACATTAGCAACGCCCAGATATTCACTTGATCTTTGTTCAATGGCTAAATTTTTAAGATCAGAAATATCTGCCATTGCATAATACAAAGCATCCCAGGTACCGGTAAAGTCTACTTCCTGGTAAATATCAGTAGCCGCAGCCGCCGATGGATTGGCGAGGTATTGTACATAAGTTGAAGTAATACTGCCGACGTTAAAATTATTAATTCCTGTTTTATGTGTAACAGTACTTAATAAAGATGCTAACGTTGGTGTTGCGACCAGGTTAGGATTATCATTCAAATCGAAATAATCTTTTTTACAGCCTTGAAAGCAAACAAACCCTACTGAAAGAAAGATGAATAAAAATTTATAATTTTTTCTCATAATAGTTTTTTTAGAATCCAACGTTAATGGTAAATAAAAATGACCTGGCAGCAGGATATGTAAATCCGGAAGAGCCATCTACATTACTTCCACTATCAGCAGAAATGGACTCAGGATCTAAACCATAATATTTTGTATGAAGCCATAAATTATTTCCGGTCACAGATACCGTAGCACTACGTATAAAATTTTTAGGTAACCATGATGCGGGTAAACCATACGATAAACTTGCAGAACGTAAACGTATCCAGGATGCATCCTCAACAAAAGGTTCGGAAATTGCACGGTAATTAGTACGGTAATAACCTTCGCCATAATTAACGCCATCTGGCCCCATTGCCTGGTCTAACCATACCTTCTTGGTATTAGGCGTTCCATCAGCAAGTACTCCTTCAAACACTTTATATGATCTACGATCAGCAGTAAAATCTGCAATACCAAAAGCTGCAAAGAAATTTTTCAGGCGGTTAAATCTTTCCATTCCCCAGCGGGCATCTAAAAGGGTTGAGAGTGTAATGCTTTTATATGAAAAGATATTGCTGAGACCCCCAATCCAGTCCGGTTGTGAATTACCTAATAACTTCTGACTTGAAACTGGGGCTAATACCGGAAATCCGTTTGCACCAATCACCATTGGTTTAGATTTATCCGTTCTTACTGGATCTTCCTTCCCCCCTCCGTAATAACGCAGGTAATGTGTTCCGTAAATATTACCATAAGCTTCTCCTGGAATTAGCTTCATGGTAACAGGGGAATTTAAATAGCCACCACTGGAACCGCCGTAAGAAATTTCTGTAAGACCTTCCCTAATACTTAAAATCTTATTCTTGTTAGCGGAGAAATTCAAATTAGCATCCCAGGTAAAATTTGTGGTTTTAACAGGTGTTCCTTTTAGTATTAGTTCAATGCCTTTATTGCGCATGCTACCCGAGTTAACAGCAGCACGTACATATCCTGTAGCGGATGAAACATTTATGTTGATTATTTGATCTTCGCTTACTGAATGATAATAAGTAACATCAAAGCCTACACGGTTTTTCAGAAAACTCATTTCCAAACCGCCTTCAATTGTATTGGTAAATTCAGGACGTAATGTGTCTCCCAGGTTGGCGGCCCTTGTAAACCCTAAAGTTCCGAATGGTAAATTACTATAAGCAGAATAGCCGTTTGATGCACTATAGGGCAATGCATCTTTACCAATCTTGGCATAAGAAATCCTTGCTTTCGCATTATTGATATACTCAGGTAATTTTATATGCTCGGAAAACAAATAGCTTAGACTGACAGAAGGATAAAAGAAAGAGTTGTTTGGTTTAATAAGTGATGAAGTAATGTCATTTCTTCCGGTAAGGGATAAAAAGAGGAAGGTTTTATAATCAAACGTTGCTTCACCAAAAATACCCATTAGCCTATATTGACTCATATTATTTTCTGCGGATAAATTAGCAGCATTTCTTAAATCAAACCAGTCAAAAGTCCCAAGCCTTGATCCGAGTACTCCTCTTGATGTAGTCTTTCTATCAAGCAATTCATGCCCAAGCCGTAACACTCCTGTTATGTCGCTGGTTAATTTAGAAGAAAGTGTAGCTATAAAAGTTGAATTTATAGCCCTATAGTTGGTGTTATATTCTCCAACAAAACCTTCGGCATTATCATAGGCTCTTTCGCCGGTAATCCCTCTAAGCCCCGGAGCGGTGCGAAAGCGGTTTTCAGAATAGGTATCGCCACCAACACGGTAACTAAAATTAAGCCATGACAATGGCGAATAACCCAATGAAATACCGCCAACAAAGCGATTCACATTATCTTTTAAGCGGTTGGTAGCTGCACCATAAATGGGATTATTTGTGCCACGCCACAATTGAGTACCATTTGGATTAAGATAATCATTTACATCCCATCTCCCTGAAAAATATGCAAGACTTTCACCAAAGCGGTCTGCATCGTACCTGTAACCCCCTGAATTGGTAAAACTCATACTGACTGACGATCTTATTTTTGAGCTTATTCGAATGTCGGTATTTAACCTTGCAGACATATTTTTATAATCTGTGAAGGGTAACATTCCCTCCTGGTCAAAATAAGAAAGGGAAGAAAAGAATTTAATAACTTCAGAACCACCTGTTACATTAATAGAATTACGGAGTTGTGTTCCGGTACGGTAAGCTTGTTTGTAATTATCAAAAAGTTTATCTGGATGTGTTGGATCTGCCGGAACAGTTGGGTTTCTGGGATCAGTACCGGTTTTCGCCTCTTGAATAGTAGGCCCCCATGCCGGACCTAAACCAATTGGTTCATATTTGCCTAAGATACCAGCAGTATAGATTTTTTGTATTTCAGGAATTTTATTGATATTATCAAATCCATAAGTACTGCTAAAGGTTACCCGAACGCCATCGCCTTTCCCCTTTTTTGTAGTAATTACTATAACACCGTTCGCTCCACGCAAACCATATAATGCTGTAGCAGCGCCACCTTTTAGAATATTTATCGTTTCAATATCTTCAGGATTAATATCTGAAGCCCTATTTCCAACAGATCGTACATTATACCCGGAACCTGAACCCAATGTGGAAGTACTATTATCTAATATTATTCCGTCAATTACAAAAAGCGGTTCGTTAGACTGGGTAACATCAATTGAATTAATACCTCTTACCCGAATGCTTGCGCCCTGGCCAGGAC
>JALZIY010000436.1 GCA_030860085.1 Bacteroidota bacterium
TGAGCAATGATGCAAAAATTCCGAATGTTTTTCATGTAAGTTTTCCTTCAATTTGAGTGCGCAAAACTAAGCCAATTATGAGTTAGGAGTTGAGAATTATGGGTTTAAGAATTATGATTTGCAATGCTTACTAATAGAGTTATCCAAAGCTATAAAAACTTGTATTTACAAATAGTACCTTGCGACAGGGTCGATGAAGCATTGGCACGTGATACATGCAACAGGACGATTCACTTTCTTTGCTGACACACCAGGACCGGGAAGGATTGATGCCCCGCTGTGGATTAAATAAAATTTCGGGGACAATTTAATATGAGCTAAATTTATTGCCTTCTTACCCCCTGTAACGCATTCCTATCCCTCTTATTTTTTAATTATTAAAACCAAAATCAATGAAGCAGTACAAATTTACCAGCATGCTGTTTTGTACAGTCCTGGTATTCTTTTTAACCTCCTGCGGTGGAAGTGAGCAGAAAACCAGCACTGACACTGACTCCGCCACTGTTGAAAGTACTTCCCCTGAAGCTACAATGGGCGCAAATACTATCATTACCACACCTGAAAATATGATGATAGTAACACACAAGGTTTCCGATTTTGAAAAATGGAAGGCTTCCTATGATGAACATGATTCTATGCGGTTAGTGCATGGCATACATAGCTATGTAATTGGCCGCGGAGTGGAGGATGCCAATATGGTATTGGTAGCTGTGAAAGCAGATGATATGGCCAAAGCAAAAGCATTTGCCAAAGACCCAAGCCTGAAGAAGGCTATGCAAAAAGGTGGCGTAGTAGGCACGCCTTCTATATCTCTTAATACCACCACTTGGCAGGATACTGCTGTTCTCGGACCCGATATCATCCGGTCCAGAACCACGTTTACTGTTAAAGACTGGGATGCCTGGCAAAAGAGTTTTGCAGATGGTAAGCAGGAAAGGCTGGATAATGGCATAACCGATAGGGTTTATGGCTATGATCCGGATGACAATAAAAAAGTATCGCTGGTGACCGCGTTAATGGATACTGCCAAGGCCTTTGCCTACTTCAATTCAGATGCGTTGAAAAAAAGAAGAGAAGCAGGAGGAGTTATTGGCGAGCCGAAACGTTTTCTATTCCGTGTAGTGCAGCGATATTGATGTAAAATTTAGATAACTGATAAAAAGATGAAGTAATGCTTCATCTTTTTTTGCATCCAAAGCCGCGGTTGGTGTCCCGCTAACCGGAATTATAGTTTTCATTCATTGTTCAAAATTTCTTTATATAGTTCATCAAACTGAATTGCAATTACTGAATAACTATATTTCTTATGGGCTTCTTCTGAAATTTTTACCCGGTTAAAATAGGTATGTTCGTTTATCATTTTTAGCATGGTAATAGCAAGGTTTTCCTGATTATCAGGGCCAATCAAAAATCCATTACTGTGATCTACCATTTCAGAAATACCACCGACATCTGTAGAAATAACAGGCATACCACAGCATAATGCTTCACTAATAACACAAGGTGCATTTTCTATATGGCTATTTAATATTAAGCAGTGAGATGATTGCATTTCTTTGGCCACTTCAACATAAGTGATCTCGCCTTTAAAAAAAATCGATTTATTTAATAGTCCCGATTCATGTGCCTGATCTTTATAAATATTATTTTTATTTCCAATCATAATTAATTGTACATCCGTATGAGTAATAGTTATTAAAGATTTAAATGCATTTAAAATGCCGGAAACATTTTTTAGCGGTACCATGTTAGATACATGAATAAAGGTGAATTTTGAATATTTCTTTTCACTAAAATTGAAAAGGGTTGTATCAACAACATTGGGAATAATTTTATAACGCTGTTCCACTACTTTTCTTAATATCCCTTCTGCCAAAAATTTACTTACTGAAGTAAATAATTTCGTTTCTTTAAAAACCTGCCTTACTATTTTTTTGTGAAGTAATGATTTAGAAGAAAAGTTCTCCTTTAATACATCATTATAAATGCCCCAATGTTCTGTTACAATAAAAGGAATTTTATATTTTCTTTTTAACCATAAAGCCAGGAAACCCGCCTTCCATGGAATATGTACGTGAACTATAGCAGGCAATCCGTTTTTATTAATATAGTTGTTAATGGCGTGTTTGTATTGTGCCAGCCACTTAAAATGCTTAAATAAAACATTTGTTTTTTTTATAAAAACTCTTTGTTCTGTAAGCCCTGTTGCATAATTCCATTCTACTTCAACCTCGTTTTCAATATTAGCGTCCTTTACAAAAATTACATGGATGTCATGGTGGATTGCTGCTGCCCTTGCATGACGCTGAATGAAGTCTCCATCAAATTTATCGAACCGGTTTGGGTACCAGCTTACTAACCATAAAATTTTGCACCGCTTCATCAATTATTACAAATCTCAATAAATTAAAGCGCAAATACCAATGCTTTTATAAATAAAAAGAAATTCAGGATTAATGCAAGCAAGGTAATAAAAGAATAAAATGAATTTACCCGTTAAAAATGGAATTTGAATTACTGAATATTTAATCAGGTTTTCTGTATTCGCAAAAATTCTTTTTTATTTATATAGTACAAGAATAAAAAATAAAGCAGGGGCAGGAAGCTAAGCAATTTCACAAATAATATTCCTGAAGTAAGCCCCGCGGTGTATATTAACGAAAGAATTATTGTTCCTACAATTAATTGAGCATCATCAATAGCGCATTCTACCTTAAAATAATAAATATGCATATGATGATATACAATCTCCAAAGGTTTGCTGTGATGGAAGCCATCGGTAACAACAATCCTGGAATAATTAGCAGGAATGGAAATTAGCATTGGCTTTTTCTTTTCAATATTGTAAATATTTTTGTCATTAACGACCACCCTAATGTTTAAAAAATTAAGCAGTATTTGATTTTTTCTTGCTACTATAATTTTATATGTTGATGAATTGTCTATGCTTTCAATGCTTTTATTATTTGTATAAAATCAGTTGCGACTAATGAAGCTCCTCCTACTAAACCGCCATCTACATCCGGACATAAAAATATTTCTTTTGCATTGTCCGCCTTTATACTTCCTCCATATAAAATAGAGATTTTACCGGCTATTTCCCTGCCATATTTATTTGATAAAACATTCCTGATATGTTGATGCATTTCCTGGGCCTGACCAGTTGAAGCTGTTTTTCCGGAGCCGATTGCCCAGATAGGTTCGTAGGCGATGATTATATTTTGCACTTCAGTGGCAGATAAATGAAACAGCGACTCCTCTAATTGCTGTTGAACAAAATTATTTTGTATTCCCTTTTCCCTGATACCAAGTGCCTCTCCACAGCACAAGACAGCTATGAGGTTGTTTTCTAAACAAGCATCCAATTTAGCTGCAAGTGTTTTATTGGTTTCTTTAAAATATTCCCTGCGTTCACTATGGCCTATTATTACATAATTTACACCTACTGATTTTATCATCTCTGCAGATATCTCACCTGTAAAAGCACCACTTTTTTTCTCATAACAATTTTGCGCTGCAATAAAATAACCTTCTTCATCTGCTACTTCGCTGTTTGCCATAATGAGGTATGGAAATGGAACAGCAAATAACACCTGTTGGTGGGGTGCCAAAATAATTTCGGTATTTAAAATTTCATCTAATAAATTTTCAGCCTGCTGATAGCTTAGATTCATTTTCCAGTTAGCGGCTGCAATTTGTTTACGCATAATTAATTCTATTTATCCCGACTTATTTGTGTTAAAGTGAGACGTCAAACGTTAAACGGCAGAATCTCACGTCTCACTTCC
>JALZIY010000442.1 GCA_030860085.1 Bacteroidota bacterium
TTCAACCCCTATGCAACGCAAGTGATTGTTGTAAATCCAAAGGCGCCGGTTTACAATAAACCGCGTACATACAACCTGCATGTATTTGATGATCCAAAAAATAATTCCTATACTCCCAAAGCACCTAATGCAAGTGCCCGTGATTATAAGACGCCGTCAAACAACCGCAGTGATACTCGCAACACTGGAAATATTTTAAGGGATGTTTTTGGAAGTTCAAATAATAATAATAATTCTACAAATAATAATTCATCATCAAATTCTTCGAATAACAGAACATCTACCGACAACAATAGTAATAAAAGCAGTAGCGGCAGTGCGCCTGTAAGAAAATTTTAAATTCTAAATCAATTTGGGACGGAATGGAGTAAAATTATTGTTCCGTCCCTTGCAAGGTTATCCTGAATTTGGAGAAGGATGCTGGTGTATAACATCACTATGTTCAGCATCGTGCAATCTTTGCGCTATTTTATTTAATTAAAATTTGGTTATGAAAAAATTTTTACTGCTCGTTATAAATTGTTTTACAGCCGCCTGTTTATTTGCGCAGGAGCCTGCAGATGCATTACGCTTTTCCTGGACTGTCCCCAGTGGAACAGCCCGCCAGCAAGCCATAGGAGGTGCCATGGGGTCTTTAGGAGGAGATATCACGGCCACATTTATAAATCCTGCAGGCCTGGCTTTTTATAAAACGGGCGACCTTATTTTATCGCCAGCCTATCGTTTTGGAAAAAGTAAAAGCAATTATTTAAATCGCAAAGAAACAGAAAAAGAAAAAAACTTTGTTTTAGGTACTACCGGATTTGTTATCGGTTCAGGTAACGGGCGTGGCAGGGTTAAGAATACTGCTTTCAGTATAGGATTTAATACCACTGCTAATTTTAATAATGATATTTTTTATAGAGGCAGCAATAACCAAACTTCTTTTTCTCAAAAATATTTAGAGGAGTTACAAAACGATAATATAAAAGATGATCGTGCTGCATCGCAATATCCATTTGGTACCAGCCTGGCCATAAATACTTATTTAGTAGATACCGTAGGTGGTGGCACTTCAGGAAACTACAATTTTCAAAGCAGGGCAAAAAACTTATTGCCTGGCGAACTTTTACAAGAACAAAGAGTTGATAACAGCGGAGGTATTTATGAGTTTGCTTTAGGGGGCGCTACCAATTATAACGACAGATTAATGATAGGCGCTTCCTTTGGGTTACCGATTTTAAATTATAAACGTGATGCAACATTTACAGAAGCGGATGCTACCGCCAACGGCAATAACAAATTCAATTTTGCATCCTATACTGAAAGTTTATCTACTAAAGGGTTAGGTCTTAATCTTAAGGCAGGATTAATTTTTAAACCCCAGGAATTTTGGCGGTTAGGACTTGCTATTCATTCACCTACTTTTTACAGCCTTACAGACAATTTCCAGACTTCCATTACAGCCGATGTGGAGGCGGCGCAAGGTGAACTAACACAAAGTTCAACAGATTTTACAAATGGTTCATCTGAATTTAAATATATGCTTATAACCCCTTACCGTGTTATAGGCAGTGTATCCTATGTATTGCGTGAAATACAAGATGTAACTAAACAAAAGGGCTTTTTGACGGCTGATGTTGAATATGTAAATTATAAATCATCTTCTTTTCATGAAGATGAAGAAAATGGAAATGACCAAACAACAAACGATTACCTGAGCTCATTAAATAAGGCGATTGATAATGCCTATAAAAGCGCTTTTAATTTTCGTGCAGGGGGCGAACTTAAATTCACAACTATTATGGTTCGCTTGGGAGCGGCATATTATGGTAATCCATATAAAAATATTAATGGGGAAAAGGGAAGTAAATTAAATTTAAGTGGCGGATTGGGTTATCGCAATAAGGGTTTTTTTGCCGACCTGACGTATGTACATAACATTTACAAAGATGTCCACTTCCCATATCGTTTACAAAATGCTGCTTATTCAGGAGCTATTATAAAATCTGGCATCAGTAATATGTTGATGACGCTTGGCTGGAAATTTTAGCACCTTCATTTTCATAAAAAAGGAACCCGCCTGAGTTCCTTTTTTTGCTAATTCTCTATAGTTTACGAATTGTACGGTCACCATCTCTGAACGAACATGTTTACCACTGCTTTCGTTGTTTCCTGCTCCTTTCGTTTAAATAACCAGTGATTTTTGATTGATAGCATATCCATAAGGGTAACTAACTTATAACCATATTTGTTAAGAATTAAAGAATGCTATAAGTCATATAATTTATGATGCAACACAAATCATAGATACACTAATAGATATTAAGGAGATATACCTGGAAGCTGAAGGCGCCGGACTTCTTATAATCAAAGAGTGAATAAAAATTCACTTTAAAAAAGCATACACCCATCCAGCCAACATCCCCCCGGCGATAGGACCTAAAACCGGTATCCAGCTATAGCTCCAGTCACTGTCTTTTTTCCCACGAAGAGGAAGAATAAAATGTGCTATGCGAGGCCCCAGGTCTCTTGCCGGGTTAATAGCATAACCTGTAGGGCCGCCAAGAGAAAGGCCGATACCCAATACTAATAAAGCCACAGGCAAGGCATCTAAAGTCCCCAGGCTCATTGGAGGCTTTGACATTAACAATGCCCCGAGGGCTAAAATAAAAGTTCCCACTGCTTCTGTAATAAAATTATAAAAGGGATGACGTATGGCCGGCGTTGTACAAAAAACATTCAATATTGCGTTTGCATCAGTAGTAGCATCAAAATGTTTTTTATAGGTTAGCCACACTATGATGGCTCCTATAAAAGCGCCGGCAAACTGCCCGCCAATATAAGCCGGCAGCATATTACTTTTAAAATCGCTAAAAGTTGCAAGACCAATGCTAATAGCGGGATTCAGATGACCACCACCACCCAGGGCTGTAGAAGCATAAACCCCCAGGAACACAGCGATGGCCCATCCAAATGTAATAACTATCCAGCCGCTACTGTTGCCCTTGGTTTGATTCAATACTACATTAGCCACCACACCATTACCCAAAATGATCAATAAAGCAGTACCAACAAATTCACCTAAAAAAGGATTCATAATAATTATTTTGTTTTGGTAAAATAGAAATTAATTTTCATCAGCCCATGCCTGTACAGATCGTATGGCCCGTTGCCAATTCTTTTGCAACCCCATTCTTCTTTCATCATTCATTGAAGGATTAAATGCTTTTTCTTTCTGCCAGTATTTTTCCACTTCAGCAATATCGTTCCAATAACCTACGGAAAGCCCCGCCAGGTAAGCAGCACCTAATGCCGTAGTTTCCGTAATACTTGGCCGGATAACTGAAGTGTTTAAAAGATCACTTTGAAATTGCATCAGTTGGTTGTTGACCGTTGCGCCGCCATCTACTCTCAATTCTTTGATCATTAATCCGGCATCGGCCTCCATAGACTTTAATACATCCATGGTTTGAAAAGCAATACTTTCCAAAGCAGCTCTAGCTATGTGTGCATCGGTAGTACCCCTAGTGATGCCAACAATAGTTCCTCTTGCATGCTGGTTCCAGTAAGGTGCACCCAATCCGGTAAACGCAGGCACCATATACACTCCGCCATTGTCTTCAACCTTTAAAGCAAGGGCTTCCACCTCGGCCGATGTTTGTATCAACCGCAAGCCATCACGCAACCATTGCACTACAGCACCGGCGATAAACACACTTCCTTCTAAGGCGTATTGTACCTGCCCGTTTATTTTCCAGGCAACCGTGGTTAGCAAATTATTTTTTGATGGCACTGCTTTATCGCCTGTATTCATTAGCATAAAGCAACCGGTGCCATAAGTATTTTTTACCATGCCTGGTTGTGTACACATTTGTCCAAACAAAGCGGATTGTTGATCGCCTGCAATACCACAAACAGGCACACTGGTAGCGGTGAGCAGGTTTTGTGTAAATCCATATACCTCACTGCTGGAACGAACCTCCGGC
This sequence comes from Bacteroidota bacterium, assembly GCA_030860085.1. GTDB lineage: Bacteria > Bacteroidota > Bacteroidia > Chitinophagales > Chitinophagaceae > Flavisolibacter. The sequence goes on from JALZIY010000442.1 coordinate 3,969, forward strand.
AGCATAGAATGTGGAATACCAAATAGTTTCAATAGGTCTTCATCCCACTGCATGCTGTGTATATTAAATAGTAGTGTACGTGAAGCGTTTGAAACATCTGTAGCATGCACCTTACCGTTAGTAAGCTTCCAAAGCAACCAGGAGTCGATAGTACCAAAACACAGATCACCATTATCTGCTTTTGATTTTGCACCCGCAACATTTTCTAATATCCATTTTACCTTGGTTCCGGAAAAATAAGCATCCGTAACCAGTCCAGTTTTGGTTTTGATCATTTCAGCCGTTCCATCCTTTTTCAATTCATCGCAATAAGTGGCTGTACGCCTGTCTTGCCATACAATGGCATTATAAACAGGCTGGTGTGTATGACGATCCCAAACAACAGCCGTTTCACGTTGATTGGTAATACCAATAGCTGCAATATTTTGAATAGTTAGTCCTGCTTTTAGTATTGCTTCAGTAGCAACTCCTAATTGTGTGGACCAGATTTCATTTGCATCGTGCTCTACCCAACCGGGCTGCGAAAAAATTTGGGTAAATTCTTTTTGCGCTATGGAAACAATGTTTCCTCCTTTATCAAAAACGATAGCGCGGGAACTGGTAGTACCCTGGTCAAGAGATAGAATGTATTGAGGCATTTACAATGGTTTGTTTGCAGGCGATTAAAAAATTGTTGTTGTGTACTCAATTATATGATAAATTCTTCAAAACTTACTTGAGGGTTTCGGCAAGCTCAACCTGGCAACGATCTTTAATTGTGTAGAGTGGTGTCACCCTGAGCTTGCCGAAGGGTCATTCTACATACAATGGAATCAGAGCCAACCACGTTATCTAAAGATTTTACTATGCTTTTTCTTTTTTAATTAAACAGATCAGGGTAATCGGTTATGATGCCATCAACACCGAGAGATTTTATTTTTTCAATTTCTTCTTTTGTATTTACTGTCCATGGAATGATCTTCATTTTTTTATCATGGCAGGCTTTTACCAAAGCTGGTGTTACCAAAGAATAATGGGGACTAAATACAGCAGGTACAAAACCAAGTTCTTTCAATTGTTCATCAAGTGTTCTTTTATCAGTGTTCTCTATCAATAAAGAAGTTTTGAGAGTGGGATATTTTTGATACACCACCTGCAGGGTACGTATGTCAAAAGATTGAATGACCGTTCTTTCTACTATACCTTCTTTCTGAATGACATCTATTAATAAATCAACGAATTCTCCAGGTGCAGGATGATGGCTGCCATCGCCACCTGGATTAGATTTGGTTTCAATATTGTACCATAATAGCGGTATATTCTTTTCTTTTGCATAAGCTTCCGAAGAACGGATGAGGTCTGACAATAATGGTTTATGCACCGCAACTTTTTGCTGGCGCTGAAAGCCGGGATGTGGTTTTAATCCTACATCATATTTTTTAATGCTGTCGTAATCCACTGCATACAGCAAAATCTTTGAACCTTCTGCTTTTGATAAATTATTTCCTTCAGGCGCAGTGGTAATATCTGCATTAAAATAAGGATCGTGAGAAACGATGACTTTTTTGTCTTTAGAGATCACTACATCCATTTCTAATGTAGTAACTCCCAGGTCAATGGCTTTATACATTGCAGGAATGGTATTTTCGGGCATTAGCCCCCGGCTGCCCCGGTGACCCTGCTTATCAAACTTTGGTAAATCAATTGGCATCGTATTTTTCTTTACTGTGCTGCAAGCCATCAATAACAAAATAATACCGGTACTAATAAAATTACTCTTCATTAATTATTTTTAAGATACCCATTGTTTATTAATATCTGTGCCCAAAGTTTATATCCCGCTGCATTTAAATGCAAACCATCAACAGTGTATTTTTTATCCAGCTTATTTTCTGTATTCAGAAAATAAGGATATAGGTCTATGAGTGTGATGTGGTAGTCTGTTGCCATCTTTTTCAATTCTGCATTCACATACAAAATATGCTCATCCTTGTTGTAATGATTTTTGAACTGGGTAAATTCATTATTCACCGGCATGAGAGTATGAAAATAAATTTTAGTAGAGGGAGAAGCTCTTTTGATTTCTTGTATGATGCTCCTGTAATTTTTCAGGATAACAGCATCCGGAATGTCGCGGGAAATATCGTTGATGCCTATAAGAATAAATACTTTTTTGGGTTTGCCGGAAGTGATCTCATCTAATCTTTCCAATACACCGAAGCTTATATCGCCGGAAATTCCACGGTTGCGTACATTATTGATCCTAAGTAATTCAGACCACTCGATACCGGCGGTAATACTATTTCCCAAAAAAATAATATCACCTGTATCGTTGTAGCTGCGAAACTGCTCCACTTTTAACTGGAAGTTATTGGGACGAAATGTACTGTCCCATTTTGAAGGTTGTGCAAATAGAAGTTGCACAGTAAAAAAAGTGATGGAAATAAAAAAAAATTTCATCATGCGCTAAACTTGTGAGTGGCAGTATATTTTTTCCCAAAGCGGTCGGTTGCTGTTATGGTAATTTCTTTTGCAGATACAGGAACAAATGCACGAAACAAATGATCGGTCATTCTTGGTTCTGCAAAACCTCTCGGTTTTGGTAGATCTTTTCCCAGCATCGTTGCGTAAGCCACAGGATCAAAGCCTTCGTATTGCTCAAGCGATCCTTTTTGTATTCCGTCAACCCAATATTCTGTTTTCCAGGCGGGATCATTGTTCCAGATATTCACCTTCACCAGCTTTTGCACTTCATTAAAATCAGAGACAAAAATATTGAACTGGTGATCTGCTGATGATCCTGTGGATTGATAATGCCAGCTTAACTCTGTACCCTTAACTGTATAGACGCCGTAACCACAGGGTGTTCCATCACCGCAAATTGGCCCCGTCCACCAGGCGCCGCAAACCGTACCATGATTATGCTCGTAAATATTTCCTTTAATGATGTTGGCGTGCCAGTGTGTATGCCCCGACATGATGTGTACTTGACGATCTTCTAAAAGCGCATACAGGTCCTTGTTATTTTTTACACCCTGGTGTACAGGAATGTGCAGGCAAAGCACAATCATTTTATCTTTTGAAACAAATGAAAGATCTTTTTGCAGCCAGTCTAATTGGTGTTGCGAAATATGTCCGTCATAATTACGGTCGCTGCCTAAATAACGCACATCATCAAGC
>JALZIY010000447.1 GCA_030860085.1 Bacteroidota bacterium
CTTGAAACTGGATTTTAAAGATCTTGGCATCGCAGCAGGAACACCTATTAGTGCAGAAACAGTGAACCTATCTTACTATGGAGAAGTAACACAGCTTATTCTTTTTCCTGCTAATAAAAATGTTGACTTTACTTTATCTGCACAGAGCGTTGTACTATTAACCATACCCAAAAATAAACTGGCAAAAAAATCACTAATTGCTTCTTCAGATGCAACTGTGTCTCACGGTAAAAGTGCTTCAGCACTCAATGGTTCACAAAAAGAATTGCTGGTTCAGTTGGATGCAGAAGAACCGGAAAAAAATAATGTTTCCTATATATGGTTTGATCTTTCAAAAACTTCATCAACCACTGCACAACGAATTTTATTAAAAGTAAACGGTAAAACAGATAAGACAGACAGTCCTTTCCGTTTGCATGTGTATGGCATCCCTTCTTCTAAATGGGATCAGCAAAAACTTGCATGGAATAATGCTCCACTACTGGATAGCAAAGAAGCATTGATAAATGAAGTAGGGCAAAAAGCTTATGTAGCTGGTGAGTTAGCTTTTAATACAAGGCAGCAGGATCATATTCTGGATGTAACTGATTTGATAAAGAATCATGGGAGCAAAGGAATAACATACGTGTTGGTTCGGGAAACACGACAGTTAGGTGATGATGAAGACAAAGGAAAAAAAGTGATGATCAATTCATTGGAAAGCAATAACCAACCGGAGCTAATATTCTGGATGACTAAATAAACGAAATGAAATTGATAAAAAATACAAAGAGTATTATTCGGGTTTCCATTTTAGTAATGTTATTGTTTTTTGTGAGCAATGTATTTGCTAACGTCAAGCTACCTGCCATCTTCAGTGATGGCATGGTGCTACAGCAACAATCAAAAGTTGCAGTCTGGGGATGGGCCGACCCAGGAGAACAAATAACGATTACAGGTAGTTGGTCTGTAAAATCTGTTTCCATTGCAACTAATGAATCAGGTAATTGGAAAGGAATGTTGCAAACGCCAAAAGCAGGCGGGCCTTATACAGTAAAAATAAAAGGCAATAATAGTATAGAACTGGCTGATGTATTAATAGGCGAAGTGTGGGTTTGTTCCGGTCAATCCAATATGGTTTTTGCATTGAAAGGGAGCGAAGGAGCAAAGGAAGAAATCCCTCTTGCTGATTTTCCATCTATCCGTTATTTTAATGTAAAAAGGCAATATGGCCCAAAGGCATTTGAAGATGCACCCGGTTCTGTATGGCAAAAAACAACTCCCCAAACAGCGCCAAATTTTTCTGCCGTAGCATATTATTTCGCAAAAAAAATTCATAAGGATTTAAAAGTACCGGTAGGTATTGTGTATGCCGCATGGGGCGGAACACCTGCGGAAGCATGGACACCGGAAGAGATTTTACGATCGGATGATTCACTTTCCGTTTACATTGATCGCTGGAAAAAAATACAGGAGAATGTCGGGAAAGATTCAACTGTCTGGCATGTTGAATTAGATAAATGGAAGAAAGACAGCATCGCTTCGAAAAGACCGGCAGAACCACAAACCCTATATTATTACAAACGGCCATGGCGGGAGCCAGGTGTGCTTTTCAATGGAATGATTAATCCTGTTATTCCTTATGCGGTAAAAGGTGTACTATGGTACCAGGGTGAATCAAACGTTGCTTATGCAGATGAATATTCACACCTTTTTAGCTCCATGATAAAAAGCTGGAGAACCAGATGGAACACAGACCTTCCATTCTATTTTGTTCAACTTCCTCCTTTTGGCTACAGTGATCTTGATGCTGCCGCCCGGCTTCGTAAGGCACAGCAAGAAGTAGCAGACAAAATTTTACAAACAGGCATGATCGCTACTATTGACCTGGGGAATATGAAAGACATTCATCCCACCCGAAAGAAAGAAGTGGGAGATCGGTTAGCGATTCTTGCATTGAATAAAACATACAGATTTAAGGATCTGGTGTTTTTAGGGCCTTCTTTCAAAAAGGCGGTTATAAAAAAAGGAGAAGTACATTTGAATTTTGATCAAAAATTATTTACCACCAACCATCAGGAAACTCGTGGATTTGAAATAGGATATAAGCAATCAGGAAGTGATTCACTGGTATTTGTAAAAGCAGAATCCCGTTTAGAAGGTAATGAAGTGATTGTATGGAATAAGGCAATTAAAATACCTCTAATAATTCGTTATGCATGGATAAATATTGGAGAAGCTAACTTAGTAAATGATGCTGGACTTCCGGCATTGCCGTTCTCAGAAAAAATCAAATAACTAAAAAACAAAGAAATGGATTCTAAAAGCGATTTTCTTTTAAATGACAAGGTCATTATAGTAACCGGTGGCACCGGTGTGTTAGGTGAAGCTTTTATTAATGGTATCGCCGCTGCGGGAGGCACCGTTGGTATAATGGGGAGAAATGAAAAAATAGCTTCTGAAAGAGTAGCATCTGTTATTAGACAGGGAGGAAAGGCAATAGCACTGATTGCTGATGTTACTGACGAAGTGCAACTAAAAGCATCGCGGGAAAAAATGCTAAATGAGTTTGGAAGGATTGACGGCCTGGTAAATGCAGCAGGTGGTAACATGCCAGGTGCGGTAATAGCTCCTGATAAAAATATCTTTCAGTTAGACTTGGATGCATTAAAGCAAGTAATGGATCTTAATTTGTTTGGAACGATATTGCCCACGCAAATCTTTGGTGAAGCGATTGCCGCTCAAAAAAAAGGAAGTATTGTAAATATTTCTTCGATGGCATCTCAGCGCGTCATCACAAAAGTGCTTGGCTACAGCATGGCTAAAACTGCCATTGATTGTTATACTAAATGGTTTGCTGTGGAACTGGGAAAGAGGTATGGTGATAAAATAAGAATGAACGCTATTGCACCTGGTTTTTTTCTTACAGAACAAAATCGAACGATGTTAACTAATGGTAATGGAACAATGACAGAAAGAGGCGACCTTGTAATAAAAAATACACCATTTAATCGTTTTGGAAATCCTGATGAGTTGATTGGCACCCTGGTATGGCTGTTGAGTGATGCATCAAAATTTGTAACAGGAAGTGTAGTAAATGTGGATGGAGGATTCTCAATTTTCAGTGGTGTTTAAAAAATATATGTTGGCAATATAAACTTTTAATAATAAGAAATCTAAAGTCCCCTCTCCTTTGGAGAGGGGTTTGGGGGTGAGGTTATGTATAAAATGGAACAAACATGGCGCTGGTTTGGGCCAAATGATCCCGTGACTTTACAAGATGTAAAGCAGACCGGTGCCACAGGCGTGGTCACGGCGCTTCATCATATTCCGCATGGTGAGGTATGGACAGTTGACGAAATAAAAAAACGCAAAGAAGAAGTTGAGAAAATGGGTCTTCGCTGGTCGGTGGTGGAAAGCATTACGGTCCATGAAAGCATTAAAACCCAAACCGGCGATTATAAAAAATTTATTGAAAAATATAAAACCTCTATCCGAAATGTAGCGGCTTGCGACATACCGGTGATAACTTACAATTTTATGCCGGTGAATGACTGGACAAGAACTTCTTTAAATTATAAAATGCCGGATGGTTCATTGGCTCTTTATTTTAACTGGGTAGATTTAGCTGTATTTGATATTTACATTTTAAAAAGAAAAAATTCCCAAGCTTCTTATTCCGTCGCCATTTTACAACAAGCGGAAGAAAGATTTAAAAATTATTCGGAAGAAGGATTAGAAGCTCTGTCAGGTGTAGTGATGTTTGGTATTCCCGGTGAAAAAAAAACAACTACGGCTGATATGTTGAAAAAGCTGGAGTGGTACAAGGATATTGATGCAAACGCTTTACGTGAGAATCTTTGTTATTTTCAAAAGGAGATAAGCGCTGTGGCGGAAGAGTGCAATGTAAGGCTGGCCATTCATCCTGATGATCCTCCTTTCCCTATATTGGGATTACCACGGATCGTTAGTTCCATGAGCGACTTTAATTATTTTTTAAAGAAAGTAAATAATCCTGCGAACGGTGTATGTTTTTGCACAGGTTCATTGAGCGCTTCGGCTGATAATGATCTACCGGCTATGGTAAAAGAGATGGGTGATCGTATTCATTTCATTCATCTCCGGAATGTAAAAAAAGATGAACAGGGAAATTTCTTTGAAGCCGATCATCTCGATGGCGATGCGGATATGTATGCAGTGATGAAAGAATTATTGCTGATACAGCAGGAGCAAAAAAGATCCATTCCCTTCCGGCCAGATCATGGACACCAGATGTTGGATGATCTGAATAAAATTACCAATCCCGGTTATTCAGCTATTGGCAGGTTGAAGGGACTGGCAGAATTGAGGGGATTAGAGTTGGGCATTTCCCGGGCGATATTTTCATAAATTCATTGACAAAAGAGCAAGCTTTTTAACGGCACTTACTAATAGAAAAACAATCATAATGAAACTACATCATAATGGAAACCCTCAAAACTCTCCTTTAGAGAAAGGGGAAGAAAAATTTCTTAGCGAACATTTTTTGCTTCATAGTAAAACTGCACAGCGGCTATACCATGAGTATGCAGCTTCCATGCCTATCATTGACTATCATAATCACCTTCCACCCAATCAAATAGCGGAGGATATAAACTTTGAAAACCTGACACAGGCATGGTTATATGGCGATCATTATAAATGGAGAGCAATGCGTACAAATGGTGTCAATGAAAAATATTGTACCGGCAATGCTTCCGATAAAGAAAAATTTGAGCAATGGGCCGCCACTGTTCCTTATACTCTTCGCAATCCTTTATATCACTGGACGCACCTGGAACTTCAATGTTATTTTAATATAGATAAACTGCTTAGCCCGGCTACGGCTTCAGAAATTTATAAAGAATGTAATTCCCATTTGCAAACGCAGGATTATTCAGTTCGTAATCTTTTGCGAAAAATGAAGGTAAAAATATTGTGCACTACCGATGATCCCACAGATACATTAGCGCATCATCAGAGTATAAAAAACGATGGCTTTGAAATACAGGTATTGCCAGCATTTCGCCCCGATAAAGCCATGCAGGTGGAAGATTCTGTTATTTTCAATGAGTATGTTGGTAAGTTGGAAGCTATATCCGACGCCGCTATAAATAGTTATGATGATTATCTAACCGCTTTGAAAAAACGTCATGATTTTTTTGCTCAAATGGATTGCTCCGTTTCTGATAACGGCCTCGAACATTTATATGCTGAAGAATATACCGAAGCAGAGATTAGCATCATATTTAATAAACTGCGGTCAGGAAAAAAACTTGCTCACCAGGAAATTGCCAAATTCAAATCTGCAATGTTGATAGTTTTTGCGGAATGGAACTGGGAAAAAGGCTGGGTGCAGCAGTATCATCTCGGTGCTTTGCGAAATAATAACAGCCGGAAAAAACAACAATTGGGAGCCGATACTGGCTGGGATAGCATTGGTGATTTTCCGCAGGCAGAATCTTTATCAAAATTTTTAGATCGCCTGGACAAGAATGACAGGCTTGCAAAAACAATTATCTATAATCTTAATCCGGCCGATAATGATGTGATGGCTACCATGACGGGCAACTTCAATGATGGTTCTGTAGCAGGAAAAATTCAATGGGGTTCAGCGTGGTGGTTCATGGATCAGAAAGACGGCATGGAAAAACAACTTAATACACTTTCCAACATGGGTTTACTGAGCCGTTTTATCGGTATGCTTACAGATTCAAGAAGTTTTCTTTCTTTTCCGCGTCATGAATATTTCAGAAGAATATTGTGCAATATCTTCGGTCGCGAAATAGAGAATGGAGAGCTACCCGGTGATATAGCATGGACGGGAAAATTAATACAGGATATATGTTTCTATAATGCTGAAAATTATTTTAACTGGCAAACAGAAAAAGAAAAACCTGTGCTTAAAACTAATTCCGCCAAATGAAGAAAGTATTTTGTTATGGGGAATTATTATTGAGACTATCACCCCAATTAGGTGGTGTATGGA
>JALZIY010000449.1 GCA_030860085.1 Bacteroidota bacterium
CAGAAGAAGTGTTTAATTTTTACAAATCAGTGTTCGGTGGCGAATTTGCAATGATAATGCGCTACAAAGATGCTCCGAAAGAACACCAGATGGGTGTAAGCGACGGAGAAAAAATTATGCACATGGCATTGCCAATAGGGCAGCACACAATTTTAATGGGCAGCGACTGGCCGGAAGCTTATGGTAAACCAATTGAAGGGACAAATGTTACCATTTCTATAAGTGCAGACAGTAGGGAACATGCCGATAAATTATTCAATGGCCTTTCTGCAGGCGGCCAGCCTACCATGCCAATGTCCGATACTTTTTGGGGTTCTTATTTCGGCATGTTGAAAGACAAGTTTGGTTTTAATTGGATGGTGGGTTATGATGAAAACCCACAGACATAATAAGCAGAGATTAGATTTTTGTTGGAAGCCAAAAGCCATTCGTTTATAAACATAAACGGTAAAAAGCAATGACTGAAAATAAGAAGACTGTCGAAAAATATATAGAAGGATTTAATGCCAGTGATCATTCAAAAATATTATCCTGCTTAACCGAGGATATTGTTTGGGAAATCCCTGGCTTATTTTCCTTATCCGGCAAACAGGCATTTGACAAGGAAATTGAAAACGATGCTTTTGTTGGAAGTCCCAAAATAAATATTCTGCGTTTGGTCGAAGAAAATAATATCGTTGTTGCAGAAGGTGCTGTTCAGGCTTCAAGAAAAGATGGCGGGCTTTTAGACGCTGTATTCTGTGATGTTTTTGAAATGGATAGGGTAAAATAAAACGGCTGACATCCTACCTGATGGACAAGGGAAAATGAATTTTCAATTTTGTGTTGAAAAATTATTCATTCTCACAAACGCAAAAGCTTTTCAATTAAGTTGATTTCATTAACAAATAAAAAATATGAACAACAAAATTCTCAGCTATCAATCTTTACATACTGACCTTGCGGCTCTTTTTCTCCGCATCATTGTTGGAGGGTTATTCTTTGCTCATCACGGGTATCAAAAGATTATAAATTACGATAAGATTCTTCCTATGTTCGGAGATATTATTGGCATAGGTTCAAAGTTGTCATTCAACCTCGTAATATTTGCAGAATTCTTTTGCGCATTTTTTTTACTAATCGGTTTTTTAGCACGTCTGACAGTCATTCCCATTTTAATCACAATGGTTGTGGCTTTTTTTATAGGACATGCAAAAGACCCTTTTGATGTGAAGACGTTACCGTTAGTGTACTTACTCCTTTCTATTGTGATCTTTGTATTGGGTAGTGGAAGGTTTTCTGTCGATAGATTAATCTTTAAAAATAGAAATAAGAATAGTAATTCTTGAGATAGGAGCCAGTAGATGGTTTTATTGAAGCATTAAACACAGAATTTGTCATGCACTTTCCTTATTTAAAATATAACCCATGAGAATATTACTTGTTCTGTTACTCTTCATACAAGTCTCTGCATTATCTCAGCATAAAATAAAAAAGGTTTTAATTGAAGGAACAGGTTTGCCAGTTGTGATGCTTGCAGGAGGCACGGCAGATATCTCTGTTTATGCATTTCATTCTAAAGAATTGTCAGGCAGCTATAAGATAATCCGGATGGAACATTTCAATGTTCAATATGCATCAGAAGGATTATGGCTTCCAAATAACTATTCGGTCCGAATGGAAAGTGAAGCTGTAAAATCCACTTTAGACTCCTTGAACATCAGAGAACCTGTTAGCATTGTTGGGCATTCATATGGTGGAATAATAGCAATGGACTTTGCATTAAATTATCCCAACCGTATCCGTTCACTTGTATTGATGGAGCCCCCGGCTTTTGGAATTGCTAAAGCAAAAAACGAATCGCCTGAAGGAATGAAAAAAATGCAGGAGCTTTTAAAAGAACTTACTCCCGATGCAGAAATAACAGAAGAACAAGTTGAGCGGTTTAGGTGTACACTATTAAATTGTGATAGTATTTCCATTCGCCAACATCCACAATGGACAACCTGGTTAAAGCAAAAAAATCGGTTGCGGGGGTTGTCTGTAATAGGAAAATATCTAATCAATTTTAAAAAGCTATATCAATTTAAGCAACCAGTGTTAATTATTACAGGTACCCAGACTGTTGCTTTTCATAAGAGAATAAACGAATTGCTGACTGCAGCATTTCCATTTGCCAGGAAAGTAAGTGTTCAAAGCGACCATGCTATTCCTGCGACAGCTCCAAGGGAACTTGTCAAGTATTTACTTGAATTTTTAAAGTAATTAAAAATGAATATAATTTAAGCCGTTATCATTTGTGGTGATCATAAAGATCAGCGTTCTAAAAAAATTACAAATACGTGCAAACAAAAGATGCTTATAATTCCTGGTCCAAAACCTACGACACCGACAAAAATAAAACCCGTGATCTTGAGGGTGAAGCCATAAGATTTGTTTTAAGAAATATTAGAGTTGACCGGATTCTGGAAATTGGTTGCGGTACCGGAAAAAATACTGTGTGGCTTAAAGACCATTGCACATATCTGAATGCAATCGATTTTTCCACGGAAATGCTGGAGGAGGCTCAGCGAAAAATAAAAAATGAGAATATCTTTTTTACAGAAGCAGATATTACCAAACCCTGGAATTTTGAGAAAGTAAATTTAATAACCTGCAGCCTGGTATTGGAACACATAGAAAACATTGCATTCATTTTTGACCAGGCAATTAGAACGCTAAATCCCAACGGACAATTTTATATCGGCGAATTGCATCCTTATAAACAAATACAGGGAAGCAGGGCAAAGTTTGAGCAGGATGGAAACCTGATGCAGCTTGATTATTTTATTCACCATGTCTCCGATTATTTTAACACGGCATACAATGCCGGTTTTTTTTGCGAAAATTTACAGGAATGGTTTGATGCAGGTGAACAGAACCAGGCTCCAAGACTTATATCTTATTTATTTCGTAAAAAATAGTTATTACTGCGTTCGCATTACCCTACTCCTCTCCCCTTACGAAGAGAGGAAAAGGAAGGAGTTTATAGTCCCCCTCAACCTATGGCTCAATTACTTTAATCAAAGTTCCCTGGACAATACGGTCACCTAATTTTAATCCATTTAAAATTGCATGTTCCTCTAATTTATTGCTTTGAACTCCATGCTGGCGAAGCGCTTGTTCCAGGGTAGTATTTTGATTAATTGTTTTTATACGAACACGATCTGGCTTTTTGTTCAGTTTAGATGCATCAGTTAACACTTTAAAACTCTGCATAGTATTGGTGAAAAGAGGCGCATATCCATTAAAGTCGTTGGCACTGGATACACCAATGATGTGATAAATATTATTATCGTATTGTATAAAATAAGAAAGCGTTCTGATGGCGGCCTGTTGTTGTTGCTGGCCCTGCTGCTGTTGTTGGGTACCCACAACCGCTAATGCTCTTAAACCATTTACAGATACTTCTCTGGATTCTAATGCCTGGAGCTTGTATTGTTGAAATACTGCACTGGCAGCTTCCTGCAAAGTACTACCGGGAGCTAATGTTAAAAACATTAATGCTTTTCCTTCCTTTTGAGCAAACTGAACCTGTTGTGGTGCGTTTTGGTAAGCCCAGTTAGCTGGTGTTAAAAACTGGAATTTTAATACCGGATGATAGAATACATTATTTTCTAAAAATCCTCCTTTAGGATCTTCTCCATAAATTAAACCTTCAATTCTTTTAAGATAAGTGTTTCGGTTTATTTCAGGATTAGTAAGATTCAGTTTCTGTTGCCATTCCGTAGCCAGTTTATTAACAGTAACATTTCTATCTCCCGGATTAGGATGCGTCGATAAAAAATTAGGTAATTCAGCTGCACCACTTTCCGCTCCTTTTCTTTCCAACGTGTTAAAAAAACCAGCCATTTGATGGGCATCATATTTAACTTTAGATGAATATTCAACCCCCAATTCATCTGATTGGCGCTCCGCATCTCTGCCAAATTTTAAAAACAAAAGACCCAGGCCCTGGGAAGCAGCTTCCCCGAATTGTGCCAGTTCCGGTGCCAGTACCATGCCCGCTATTAAACCAATCTGCCCTAAAATAGCATTTCTCTGTTGTGCTACGGAATGCCGGGCAGTAATATGCCCAATCTCATGTCCTAATAC
>JALZIY010000239.1 GCA_030860085.1 Bacteroidota bacterium
GTTTTTACGTCATTCTTTTTTAGTTTATCAGGATCCAATTGGTTTTCAACCTTAGTAAATAATTACTTTAAGTGCGAATGCATTTTATACCATGAGCGGTACTAAACTGTAAGTAAAATTCAGCCCTGGTAAAGTTTTATACTTTAGGTTCCCAACCGGGCTGGTATTGGCGGCCCCAAAGTTTCATTGCCTCTTTATCTCCAACAATATGTCCATTGGCTTTATCAATATTTAAAGTATGCCCTACACGGTGGGCTATATTACCTAACTGCACCCACAGTGTGCTTTTAAAACCAATTTCCACATCTGCATTCGGAATTTTAGTTAAGCGGATACAGTCCAAAAAATTTGCAATATGTACGCTATCCAGGCCTTCATTAGGGCTGGCGGTGTTACGTCCGTCAACCACTGCGTTGGATTTGATTTCTTTCACTATTATTCCTTTCTCATCATAAATGGTATATCCGTCGTGTCCGGTAAGCATCACCCCTTTTTCACCGTAAAATAAAACGCCCCGGTCTAAACTTTCCACTTTGAACGATTGGCAGCTCCGGCTTTCCCATAGTACTGTAGCTTCAGGACAGTCGTAAGTGATCAGTTGGGTATCCGGGGTTTCCCAGTCATCCTGAAAAAAGTACCGTCCTCCGGTAGAATTTACCCGTAACGGATAATCAATGCCCAGCCCCCAACGGGCTACATCAATCTCATGCGTACCATTGTTTAATGCTTCACCCGTGCCCCAGTTCCAAAACCAGTGCCAGTTGTAATGGATCAGGTTGTCTTTATAAGGCCTTCTGGGTGCAGGACCTTGCCAGAGTTCATAATCAAGCCCGGGCATTACAGCCGTTTCTTTACCTATCCCTATAGACTTGCGGTTATTGGTGTACCAGCATTTTACCATGTGCACTTTACCAATAACCCCACCCTTTAGTTCATTAATTCCTTCGGTAAGCAGTTTCCACGACCGGCGTTGAGCTCCCATTTGAACCACCTTGTTATATTTACGTGCCGCTGCTATGGCCAATTCTCCTTCACGCGGATTATGCGACAAGGGTTTTTCAATATACACATGCTTACCTGCGGCACAGCATATAATGGTAGCCGGTGCATGCCAATGGTCGGGGGTAGCTATAAATACAGCATCCAGGTTTTTGTCAGTTAATACAGTCCGGAAATCATTTACTCCTTTTGGTGCCCCTTTACCTGCTTTTACTACCGCATCAATTCCTTTTTGTCTCGCTTTCTCCTCTACATCACAAACATAAATCACTTCTGTATTGGCTTGCCTGGCAAAGATGGCACCCATACCCGAACCCCGGCCGTTAGCGCCTATAACGGCCAGCCTTATACGATCATTGGCGCCCATGATATTGTTATAGCTTTTTGAAGTGAACCCAAAGCCAATACCACCAAACGCAACCCCGGCTGAAGCGGCTGCAACGTCTTTAATAAATTTTCTTCTTGAATTTTTCATAATCAATTCAAATTAAAGTTGTTTGATTTTTATATTTCTGTACGAAACCTTGTCGCCATGTGCCTGTAACAAAACAGGTGAAGAAGCAGCTTCGGCAAATCCATTCGTTGTTTTGAATTTGCTATGTGCAATGGCTTGTTTAAATGCTTCACTTCCTTTTTCATACTCCAGTATTTTTACACCATTTAACCAATGCTGTACGAGGTTGCCTTTTACCACTATCCTGGCTGTATTCCACTCACCGGCGGACTTATAAGGTTTGTCCGGAACAGGCGGCATGATGTCATAAAGGGCGCCGGTTTTGCGATTTCCGTTGATGCCTAACTTCGCATCGGGGTGCTTATTATCATCTATTACCTGGTATTCGCAACCTAAAGAAGTATTGGGCAATAAAAAATATTTAATACCGCTATTGCCACCTTCAGAAATTTTAAATTGAAGTGAAAGATCAAAATCTTTAAAGGAACGGGTAGTAATAATATCACCTCCATGACCTTTGGCAGGGTCAAAGATTAGCTCACTATTTTCAACATACCAGCCTTTATCGGGTAAGGTATCGCGTTGGGCTGTCCTCCAGCCGTTCAGGCTTTTATCGTCAAATAAAAACAACCACCCTTTTTTGGGTTTTGTTTGTGCACTTGTGATGTTGGTAACTGCTAAGGAGAGCAGTAAGAAAAAGCAAATCAGTGCTTTCATTTTTTAAGATGTTTATTGATATAGACTAAAATCAGTAACTATGGATTTTGCAAAGGTAGTGGGGTAACTTTTACCTCCCATGTCCTTTTGAGTGGCTGATTAGCTGCCGATTGCTCTTGCGTGGGCACTGCTATTGCAGGCTTTGTTGGCTGCTGATTTTATTTGTCAATAAATGTTGGATAAATGTCATCAGCAATATAATTTGTCAGAGGAGTTTGTAATTGTCCCCCGGTTCTCATAATGTATATTTCAGATGACACATTCAAGTTTCTATTTGATGAGAAAAAAATATAATTACCGTCTTTTGTCCAACATGGATTTTCATCTCTTAAAGGTGTGTCGGTTAATCTTTTATTTCCTGTTCCGTTTGAATTAATTACGAAAATATCAGGACTTCCATTTTCATAAGAAACATAAGCTAATTTGGTGCTATTGGGTGACCAAACAGGATTGCAATTACCATCTTTTGGAGATCCCGGAAAAGATTTTGAAGATACCGTAAAAGTTATTTGTTTTAAATTACTGCCATCAGAATTCATTACAAATATTTGTGAGCCATTCCAATCATTTGAAGTAATTGAAATCATATTCCCGCCTGGAGAAATTTTAGGGTCACCAAAGGATTTGTTTTGAGGAGTTAATAATTGCTTGTTGCCTCCGTCAATATTCATTTTATAAATACCCGTCCAGGTATTATTTAAAGAAGAAAAAATAATAGAATTATTGTCAGAAAAATATTGTGGTGAAAAATTATCATTTTGATTTGTCAACCTTATTTCATTGCTACCATCCACTTTAATTGAGTAAATGTCATAAGTGCCACCAACATTATTGTCATTTTTTACAAATGCAATTCTGCTGTCATCAGGCGACCAGGCAGGACTGCCACAAAACTGTTTTCCTTTGGATAAAAACTTTTGGTTCTGTCCGTCTATGTCAATTATGTATAAATTATAATAGAAGTTGTTGTCGTAAGTAGTAAATGCGACTTTCGTCCCGCTATTTGAGAGTATTGGTGGAGAGCAACGCACTAAATTATTTGAAACAGTTCTTTGATTTGTTCCGTCTGCATTCATTAAAAACATTTGCCAATCAGCACTATTTGATATTCTCCTTGAAATAAAAAGGATTTCTCCTTTTGCGTCAATTGGTGTCATATCAGTGTCTTTTTTGCAAGAAGATAAAATGATAAGTACCCCAATAAAATATTTTTTCATAAAAGCAATTTAGAAGATGACAACTATCAATTAGTGCACGTTGCACCAAGC
This sequence comes from Bacteroidota bacterium, assembly GCA_030860085.1. Lineage (GTDB taxonomy): Bacteria > Bacteroidota > Bacteroidia > Chitinophagales > Chitinophagaceae > Flavisolibacter. The sequence goes on from JALZIY010000239.1 coordinate 3,439, forward strand.
TTGCAGCCAACTGTTCCCATTATAGCATGAGCTTAAATCACATTATGGTAAGCATATTATTGCTGTGTTACTCTCACCCAATCTATCCATATTTTGCTTTTACCCTGTTTAATTAAATCAACGCTCGGGGCCGGAAGACCAAAATAAGGTTCTTTAACTTTATTCACTCCACCAGGATAAGCTCCTCCCAAAGCAAAGTTCAAAATAAGAAACTTGGCATTATCAAAAGACCACTTACCATACTTTTCTACCATTGACCGGGTAACCCGGTAAAATTCTTTTCCATCTACTTTAAACATGAGGCTATCGGGCCTCCAGTCAACAGAATAAATATGCCAGTTGGTTACCGGGTTTTTAACTGCAAAAGAATCTCTTTTAGCAAAAGGTGTATTGCCGGAATAACCGGGACCATGCAAGGCCGCATTTGTCCATTCTTTTTGTCCTATAAATTCCATGATGTCAATCTCACCGGTCTCGGGCCAGGGCCCTGTACCCAACATCCACCATGCGGGCCAAAAGCCGGTGCCTTCTGACATTTTTATTCGGGCTGCAACAGTACCGTAAGTAAACTCAACCTTGCCGCGGGTATCAATTCTTCCAGAGATAAAATCAAACTTTTTTCCTTCTTTAGTAATAAATCCCGGCGAGAAACGCGGTTGTATAACCAGGGCACCGTTTTTTGCGCCTGCCACTTTATTACCTCTTGCAATATAAATAGTGGTTGAAGAATCTACATAAGCCTGCTGTTCGTTATTTACTGTTTCCCCTGTAATTCTTACATTCCATTTAGAACGGTCTAATGCTGATCCGGAAAAATCATCAAAAAAAATGGTTTGAGATGTAGCCCCGTTACTGTGTTTTTTTGTAGCTGTACTTTGTGCGTAAGTAAAATGCGTTAAGACGATAGAACATATAACCGTTAATCTTATGGTTGTCATGTTCAACTTCATTAGCATATTTATTTCACGGAAAAAGATTAAGGTTTATTAAGAAATTATGAACTCATTTTAAAGAAAGCTTTTTAACACCTTCATGGGTCATCTTTACGGGTTTAATAAAACCTTTCTCATCAAAAAACATCTCATCTATGCAGGTTACACGATTGTTACCCTTCGTTTCACCTAATGGACGACGATGATAAACAATAAACCACTTATTATTTTTTTCAACATGGATTATGGAATGATGGCCGGCACCGGTAGCGATGGTTGAATCCTGCTGCAATATTTTACCTACCCGCTCAAAAGGTCCAAAAGGAGAGTCTGCTATGGCATAAGCAACAGAATAATCTGGTCCTGTCCATCCACCTTCTGACCACATAAAATAATATTTACTGTTTCGAATAAACATAAACGGACCTTCTACATATCCTTTTGGGGTAATTTCTTTGAAAATAGTCCCGTCAGTGTAAGGAATAAATCCTGTAAAATCATCTTTCAGTTTTGCAATGTTGCAGTGCCGCCAGCCTCCATAAATAATATAGTATTGCCCGTCTTTATCTTTAAATACAAACTGGTCAATAGGTTGAGCATCGTTATGGAATTTATCAATTAAAGGCCTTCCAAGATAGTCTACAAAAGGACCGGCAGGATTGTCAGCAACGGCAACGCCAATACCACCATGCTGATTATCATTT
>JALZIY010000006.1 GCA_030860085.1 Bacteroidota bacterium
TGTAAGTGGCGATGGACCAGTGGCACCTTGTATAAGGTGTAATTGACTGTGTTCCGCCACTTTAAACCAGGTGTGTTTTCCATCATGAAAAGGTTCCGGTATTGTATCCAATCCAATAATAGTTTGATAGAAAATGGTGCTTTTTGAAAGATCAGTTACATAAACGGCAATATGGTTTAAAACTACTTTTGGTTTTTGTGCGTTAATCAACAAAGCACTAAAAAAGAAAAATACAAGCAGGCTCATTTTTTTCATGGCAGGTCTTTTTTTTTAAAAAAATTTAATGGAAGTTAACTTATTAATCAGAACAATATTTATTCTGTAGTTTTTTGTATACTAAGCTGCAATACCGCTATGTCGCATCGGTCGCACGCTTTAGTGTTTTGTTCAGTATTCGGCATTATGCAATTAGCCTTACTTGATTTTGCTTCCTGGTAATTTAAAAAAAATCAGTTAAAGTAAAGCCTGTAATAATAAAACACCAGCCAACCCTAAAAAAGAAATAATACTTTCCATCAGTGTCCAGGTAGCGAATGTTTGTTTCAGCGTCAGATTAAAATATTCTTTAAACATCCAAAAGCCGGTATCATTTACATGTGAACACATAAGGCTTCCGGCGCCTACCGCCAGCACCATCAGTTCCGGTGATAAACCTGGCGTAAGCAGCGGAAACACAATTCCCGAAGCGGTTAAAGCCGCCACGGTTGCGGAACCGAGCATCACCCGGAAAAGAGCGGCAATGAGCCACCCTAAAAAAAGTGGCGATAATTGCAGGTTACTTACAGGCGCCTTTAATAATTCGCCAATATCACTATCAATAAGTATTTGTTTAAAAGCGCCGCCTGCTGCAATAATCAGTATGATCATCACTACCGTTTTTACTCCTTCAATGCAAGTGCTCATAGCTTTTTCCACCGTCAGTTTTAGAACTGCAATGCTGAAAATTAATGAAAGCAGTAAAGCAATAGTAGGATCCTGTAAAAAAAGAAAGAAGCCGTTGTCTTTAAAAAAGGCCGTACCAATTGTGCCTGTGGTAATCAGAAATACCGGTAATAAAACCAGCAGAAAGCTTATAAAAGTAGAGGGTCCCTCGGTCTTATGTGTTTTGTCTATGTTTTTGGGGAAATGAATGCCTGCCTTCAGTGTTAGGCGTGGAAAAAAAATGCCGGCAATAATAGCGATGGGCACGGCTAATAATAATCCATACATCAACGTTACACCTACATCGGCTTTGAACACCGCTGCCAATGCAAGTGGCCCGGGGTGTGGTGGTAAAAACCCATGCGTAACAGAAAGCGATGCTGCCATTGGAATGCCAATGTATAGGTTAGGCAGTTTAGTGGCCGTAGCAATAGCAAATACCAACGGAATCAATACTACAAATCCTGCATTATAGAACAGTGGAATACCAACTAATATACCGGTTAATAATACTGCCCATTGTATATTTTTTACAGTGAAAATACTGATCAGGGCCTCCACTATTTTTTGTGCAACGCCGTTCTCTTCAATTAGTTTACCCAACATAGCACCAAGCGCTAATACCATAGCAATGCTCCCTAAAGTGCTGCCAATGCCGGTACTGATAGAAGCCATTACTTTGCTAACCGGCATTTGAAGCAATAAGCCTGTAATTACAGATACGCCCAGTAAAGCAAGCATGGCATTTACTTTTTTTACAATAAGAAAAACCAGCAGTAAAATACCCAGCAGAACAATTCCTAAAGCCATGGTTTAATGGTTAAGTTGATAAAGTTTGTGCATGGCTTCTTTCAGAGAAGGATATAGGCTTTTATAAATAGAAAAGTTCTGTTGATAGATACGGTGATGATCCATACGTGGCTTAATGGCTATTGTCTGTTGTGATGTAGTGTACCTGATGCCCAGTGTTTGCAAAGCCAAATACGCTGCACCAATGGCAGAAGCGTCTTCGGTTTGTACCAGGTTTAATTTTTTGCCTGTTACATCGGCAATCATCTGTAACCACGCTGTAGATTGCGTAAAGCCGCCGCTCACTTGTAATTGTTTAACGGGAGTAGTGCTATCCTCCATCATTTGCAAAGTATCGTAGATAGCAAAGCAAACCCCTTCTACTGCCGCTCTTATCATATGTGCTGCCGTATGATGCATTCCTAAACCAAAAAAAGTTCCGCAGCTTTTAGCATCCCATACAGGTGCCCGTTCGCCGGTTAAATAAGGCAAAAACAGCAAGCCTTCACACCCGGCTTTTATAGTTTTTATTTTTTCAAATAAAGAGTCATAATCAGTTACATCTGGTACATCAATCATTAAAAAATTTTTTAAAAGCCACTGTATTACTATGCCTCCATTATTAATAGGCCCCCCGCAGATATAACTTTCACTATCCAGCCGGTAACTAAAAGGCATAGATGGAAAATGAAGGATCGGCACTTTACTAAAAACACGAACGGCACCACTGCTGCCAATAGTGATAGCCGCTATACCGGGTTGCAGGGCAAAACTTCCTATGTTGGCTAAGCAGCCATCACTTGCACCTATTATAAATGTAGTGTTTGTTGTAAGGTTTAATAATGATGCTATGTGGGGAGCTATTTGTTGACGGGCATGAACTGTATTCACCGGCTGAGAAAGTTGTGATACGGTAATGCCCGCCCAACTCAGGGCTTTTTTATACCAACCCAGGTTTTCTATTGCAAACAATCCGGTAGCAGAAGCGATGGAATAATCTATTTCATAAACGCCAAATAATTTCCACCAAATGTATTCTTTAATAGAAATGAATTTCGCTGTTTGCCTAAACACTGCCGGGCTGTTTTCTTTCAGCCATTTGATTTTGCATAAAGGAGACATGGCATGAACAGGTGTGCCGGTGGCGGTATAAAACGCTTCTCCTTCAGCCGAATTTTTTAAACTTTCAGCGATGGAGGCACTGCGGGTATCAGACCAAATAATTAAAGGGGTTAGAGGAACACCTTTGTTATCCACAGCAACAAGGCTATGCATAGCACTGCTAAACGCAATAGTAGTGCTATGTGTTTCTAATTTAGGCAATAGCTCTTTTATACAATGGACAACTGCCTGCCAGATAGTCTCAAGGTCTTGTTCATTATAACCTTCGCGTGTATGTGTGGTTGCATAGGGTTTTTGTACACTGCAAAAAACTCCTTCACTATCATTAACTGCTACGGCTTTTGTACTGCCGGTTCCAATATCAATACCAATAACGCAATGCATAATCCGCATCAAATTAGTCTATAAATAAATAGAACCGTCACTGAAGCGGGATGGGCAAGAAAACAAGGCAGGTGATAAGAATTACCAAAATGAGATTTTTGTGTCCATGATTGATTTTTTTCCGAACATTTTTATTGAAGATTGAAAATTTGGTGTGGGCTGAAAGATATGTTTATAATTATCCAGTCATATCTGATAATTTATCAGGTAAGAAAAGGCTACTTTCTTCTTCATAATAGATTCCGTTATATTGGATTATTTAGTTCTATATAAAAAATCGGCTATTAAAAACATTTGTATCATCAATCACATGCATAATAGCATGCTTAAATTTATTCCATAAATCTTAGCTTGCATATTAAGAAAGAAGTATGTCAGCCGATACTCCAAGCTTTTGATGAAATATTCTGGCTATTTCCATGGTAAGAGGTTTTTTGCCATTAAGCACAGAAGATATATAACCTTTGCTACCTATTATTCCAACCAGATCTTTGTTCTTCAAACCTTTTTCGTGCATTTTTAATTTAATGGCTTCAATGGGATCAGGAGTGGGAATAGGATAGTGCTCATCTTCATATTGCTTGATTAGAAGCAGTGCTATCTGTAATTCTTCACCTTCAGAAGAATTCAGTTTTACTTTTTTGTCAAAAAGTTCATCTACCCAATCCAGGTAGGCTTCATAATCCTTTTTTGTTTTTATAGGTTTTAATTTCATTATTATTTCTTTTTATAGTTAACAGTTGAAACGTCAATTTTATCGTACTCTCCATGTGTGCCAAACCACTTTAGTTGTATTGCTTTGAACTCAAACACTATTCTTACAACTAAGCGATACTTATTTCCCATGATATTAAAAACCACTCTATCATCGCCAGCCAAGCTTGCACTACCATATAC
>JALZIY010000028.1 GCA_030860085.1 Bacteroidota bacterium
TTTAGATGCAACAAACGTATTTGTAGAAAATAAAACGGTAATCCCTAACCAGGCAAACTGTAACAACAACAATAGATTTAAAGGAGAAAATATTTTGTGAAAATTTATTTTCATTTTATTGTAAACTAAAAATGCAGATATAGAAAACATTATGAGCAGCATTAAGGGCTCATCTGGCAGATCTGTAGCAAATGAATCTGCTACTTTGAATTCGATAGACCACGGAATGGATGCAATTAAAATATAAAAAATTATAATTGGACGGTGGGCAATAAAAAAACATGATAGCGCTGCTACTGTAAATAGCAACAATCGACTTTGATCAAGGAGAATAGTTATGGCAGATGCAGCCACCAGCAAAAACGAAAAATAGCCAAAGTATTTTAACTGTATGTTAGTTATGGCTTTCATACCGGCCCCTGCTTTGAAGAAAAAAAGCTAAAAGCGAACCAAAAACAACCGATACAAATGCTGTCAATAATACACTTTGCCAAATCTTAGGTTTATCTGGTTTTGCTGATGCACGAGCTTGTTCCACCACAAACAGGGCAGGCGGGTTTGTATTCAGTACAAGTTGATATTCTGCTATCAGTTTTTCATACTGGTTCAATTGCTCCTGTAGGTTTTTATTCTTAATAGAAAGTACTGTAGTTTTTCTCGGGTCCGTACTACCTGACGAATCATCGCTGGTTATATAATTATTCTGCATAGTAACATACGTTTCCTGCAGTTTCTGTAAGGTCAATGCATTGTTTTGATTTTGTAATGTCTGGTGTAGTTGTTGCAATTTTTGTAAAAGCCCGTTAGCAAGCGCAGCAGCTAACTTTGAATTTTTGTTCCATACTTTAATCTTCAATTCACCATATTGACTCTTTATTACATTAACATTTTTTTTCAAAGCCAGGGCTGCAGTTAATTCATAATTAAACCCATTTCTTAAATTATATTCTTTTACAAGTGCTATATATAAGGTATCGAGGTTGGCGGTGCCTATTATTTTATCCAGGTCATCCGGGCTACCCAGGCTTGAGTATAATTCCTGCACATTGGTATTAAATATTCTTGACTTATCTGCAGAAACAGAACTGGCAGGTAAAGCTGTTGCTATTGACAAATATTTTTTTGGTACAAACAACAAAAGAACAAACGCAAGTATGCTATTAACAATCGTTAAACCCGCAATTAATTTCCACCATCTTTCTATAATACTTATTAAATCAGGCATGAAGATCAGTTGTTAGTGAAAAAAAGTTTTTTTAAATCCTGCTGTTTGTACAAACATAATCAAAGCCGCAATAATACTTCCTCCTGCTAAAAGAAAGATGGGATGACAACGGGCGTCTTTGCCGCCGTAAAAAAGAGCCAACATTAAAAGACCTGTCAATGCGTAAACAAAAAAAGGAGATAGCGAAAATGAAATGTCCATTTTTTTTGTTGCGGCTATAAAACAGCAAATGGCGCAAATGTACTGACTGATCAATGCAGCAATGCAGCAGGCTGTTGCACCGTAAACAGGAATAAAAAAAAGATTGATGCCTACATTAATAATTACAGATGCAAAAATAATCCGGATGAATGTTTTCAATTCTCCTGCTGCAGTAAGTAAGGATCCGTAAATATGGGTTAGGTAGTAAGCGGGTAATACGGTAATAGTAAGAATGAGAATATTCGATGCATAATCAGCAATAGCAGGATAAAGCAACTCCCTGGTTAAGTTGGCAAAAACCGTAATAAAGGAAACAATCAGCATGCTCAAAATGATGAGCACATGCCTTAAGTAAAGAACCAGTTTTTGTATTAACACAGGTTTGCTTAAATTTCTTGAAACAAAAGGAACTAAAAAGGATGCTGCTAAATAACCAACCATATTTCCCGCATCCAGTAAACGAAAAGCTGAAGCATACACACCTGCTTGATAGGCGCCGTTCATGTGCATACGCTCCAGTAAAAAACCATCCAGGCGGTTATGAACAGACATCAATAAAATAATGATAATAAAAGGCAAAGCAGATTTAGCAACATGAAATGAAGATTCTGTGAAATGCTTGTTTTTATGAAAAGCATTAGCAGTAAAATCAAAGGCAATAAGAACAGTAAGTGCGGTGCAGCCAATTTGAATCGCTAAAAATTCAGTTAGTGTAATGACAGATGAAAAAAAAGGTAAATAGAACAATGCCCCGGCAATTAGGATCATCAGCAATTTATCTATCACAGATACCCAGGCATCTTTTACAAATTGTTGTTCAGCCGTAAGCAGGCCTCTGAAAAAAAGTAAAAATGAAGCCAGGATTTGTAAGCTACATACTAATAAAACAATATCAATTTTTTCAATACCTGATAACCGGCAAACTGCGTAAATAATAACTAAATAAAGAAGTGATAACAGGCACTTAAGCCTAAAATTTTTTTTTATATCTGCTGCCTGGCCACTTGCTAATTGGCGATTTAACCTGTTGGTAATACCCGCATCCATTATAAAGCTTAATATGATGCTTAGGTTTAAAATGGAAAAATAGCTGCCGTATGTTTCATGCCCGACGCTATTTTGCAACTGCCTGTCAATACCAAAAATCCATAAAGGCTTAATAATAACATTAAGAACAACCAACCATGATAAACCTTTTAAAAACCCGGAAAATTTCATGTTAATGCAAGTGTAACAAACATACTATCATTTGGAGTAAAATGATATCCGGATAATGTTGAATAGTTTATGGA
>JALZIY010000079.1 GCA_030860085.1 Bacteroidota bacterium
CGCCATTAGGATAAGCAGCTAAACTGGCAATTGAACAAATGGTAAAAATATGGCCACTTTTTTTCGCTATCATTTTAGGTAGCACAGCCCTTGTTACATGATAAGCGCTGAAAAGATTTACTTCCAGCATGTTTTCTAATGCCCCATCCGGTTCATTTGAAATATTCCCGGGGACGAAGGTGCCTGTATTATTGACCAGTACATCAATTACGTCAGCCACGTTTACTACCCATTGACCAAATAATTGCGCTTGTTGTTTATTGCCCAGGTCAAACGCTTTTGCATCGATAGTAATCGTAGGAAATTCAGTTTTTAATTCTTCAACTGTTTGCAACAAGGTCCTTTCAGTACGGGCTGTTAAATAAAGATTATACCCATGGACTGCAAAAATTTTGGCAATAGCCTTGCCCATTCCTCTTGATGCCCCTGTAACAACTGCGTTCATCTTATTTTTGTTTATTTACAAAGTAGTATTATTTACCCGGCGAATCTGCAATCGCAAATCTAAAATCTAAATCTAATGAACAGCCAGGCAAATATGAAGTACAAACATATTTTTTTTGATCTTGATCATACTCTTTGGGATTTTGATGCCAATGCAAGGGAAACACTGGAACAATTACACCGGGATCTGAAACTGCATGATAAAGGGATTTATGATTTTGAACTTTTTCATAAAAATTATTTGCAGCACAATGAAAATCTATGGGATAAATACCGCAAAGGCCAGATAAAACATGAAGAACTGCGGTTAAAAAGAATGTGGCTTGCCCTCCTTGATTTTCGGATAGCAGATGAAGCTTTAGCACGGGAAATAAGTGATCTTTTTTTGCAATTGCTTCCTACCCGTACTATTTTATTTCCCAATACAAAAGAAGTGTTGCAATATTTAACAGACAAAGGTTACCAGCTTCATCTTATCACGAATGGCTTTGAAAAAACACAGCATCGTAAATTACAAAGTAGCGGATTGAATATTTTTTTTAAAGAAATTATTACCTCAGAAAGCTCAAACAGCCTGAAACCACAAAAAGAAATTTTTGAATATGCGCTTGATAAAGCAGGGGCAACAGTTAGTGAAAGTATTATGATTGGTGACACACTTGATGTAGATATTGCAGGGGCAATGAGCATTGGCATGGACCAGGTGCATGTAAATTTCAGCAGTGCGCCGCAGGATATAAAACCCACTTTTACAGTGAGTTCTTTAAAGGAATTAGAAACTATCTTTTAAATGAAAAAGTCTCCCGGGCCGGAAGACTTAATTTTTTTAGCTGAAGAAGCAGGAGGTTTTTACCTTAGTGCACGATTTCTTTTTTTCTACTTTCTTCACTTCTTTTTTTACTGCGGTCTTTTCTTTGGTGTCAAGTACAGTTGCCGTAACAGCAGCAGTAGTGAAAAGAGCAGCCACACCAACAAGAATATATTTTTTCATGGTAAAAATTTACATTACTAAGATACAAAAATTCTGTATCCATCAGCCAATGACCCATATTAAGTTTACCATTTTCCAAGAACGGTAACACCGCCCTTTACTTTTTGGTTAATTTTTACCTCCACCTTGGTCCCCAAGGGTAATAAAAGATCAACGCGGGAACCAAATTTAATAAAACCCATTTCTGCACCTTGTGCCACTTGGTCGCCGGGTTTTAAATAATTGACAATGCGTTTGGCAAGTGCTCCTGCAATTTGCTTTACTAAGAGTTCTTTGTTACCGGTTTTGTAAACTACTGAATGCCGTTCATTATCGGCAGACGACTTAGGATGCCAGGCCACGAGGTATTTCCCTTTATGATATTTGCTGTACAGCACTTCTCCACTCACAGGATTGCGGTTTACATGTACATTCAGCGGGCTCATAAAAATGGAAAGCTGCAAACGGCGGTCTTTAAAATATTCATCTGCCTCTACTTCTTCAATTACTACCACTGTTCCATCGCAAGGGGCTACAATATTTTCCTCACCTTCGGCATGTATGCGTTTCGGTATGCGAAAAAAAGAAAGAATAAAAATGAGAAGGCCTACTGTACCAATGGTAACGATCCACCCAATTACGGGGTAACGGGCACTGACAAAAAACAGGGTTAGTAAATTAATAATAGCTACAACAACAATACTGATGATAATGGTTTGAAAGCCTTCTTTGTGTATTTGCATTTAAAAAAGTAAAAGGCAAAATTAGGCGATTGGGGATTATGTAGGGCTTTTCATACGAATGTCACTGGTCTGCATTAGCATTTATAATGCGCTTGCTATAAATGTTTATGCTACATTAGTTGTGCCTAAGCGCAAAGCATTCTTTTTACCTTTGTAAAAAACAAAAGCATATGCCTGAAATAATCGTAAAATATAAAAACAAAAGAACTCTTGAAGCATTGCGGGACCTTGCCAAATATTTTGACTATGTGATTTCATCACCTGATGAAAAAGTAAAAAAAGACAAGCAAATCACCCTGAATGGAGTAACAATTATCCCTGCCGACAATTCAGTTGATACTTCAGAGTTGAGTAAAATTTTCACAGGTAAGAACATCAACCCATCCGAACTTAGAAATGATGCATGGCAAAGAAGAAAATAATCTGTGATACGGATGTGATGATAGATTATTGGGACCAAACAAAGCCCCGCCATCTTGCAACTAAATCGACACTTGAAAAATTTATTGAGCTTGACAATGTGGTTCTATCTGCAGTCACCAAAATGGAACTGATGCTTGGTGCAACTAACAAGACTGACATGTTAAGCATCACAAAGAAGCTCAGTAGATTTAACATTGCGCTTATTAACAACCACATTACCCTCCAGGCATTTAACCTGCTTCAAAATTATCGGTTAAGTCACGGACTTTCATTACCCGACAGCATTATTGCGGCAACTGCTTTAATTGCAGACCTTGAACTATTTACTTATAACACCAAGGACTTTAAATTTATTTCTCGTCTTAAACTTCATTCGTTTTAACTGCATTAATTGCATGCCAATTCATTTGTATAGACCTTGAAAAAAATGCAAAATTGTAAATGCAAAATTGGGCGGGTGGGAATTATGTGGGACTTTTCATAACGAGTGTCAATAGTACCGTATTAACATTATAATACATCCTGGTTATAAATATTTGCTACATTAGTTGCGTCAAAGAGAAGAGTTTGCACCAACCTTAGTGAGATCATTCCGAAATATTATTATAGCATTCATATTGGTGTGTTTCATTGCGTGTAAGCAGACAAGTTATCATTATCCTCAAAACCGGGAAGTTTCTAACGAAAAAGGAATTCTCAACGACAGTTTAGGATTGTATTTTTCGACATTTGAACCGTTTGATTCTTCGCAACTTGAATTTGTGAATGATACGTTTTGGCAAAATTACTTTTCAGCAAACCTTTACGCTTTCAAAGAACCCATACTATACAATGACTATTTGGGCGGAGAGATATATCGTTTCCTATGGCTTCGCTCTTTTCATTTGCCAATGGTATTTACACTTGCTAATGATAATGAGAAAATTACATTTACCACAAAGAAATTAGACAGACAACCTCTATTCGAGGATCAACGATATGTAGATATTCCCGAGTGGGATTCAAATTATATTGCACAGGGATATCAACCGATAAATGAAATTAACACACTTAAAAACAGGAAGCCTGGGATTGTTACGGTAGTAAAAGCAGATCTGAAAGCAAAACTTATTTATGACTCAACTAAAATACTAACACAAAAGGATTGGAATCGTTTCAAAAAAATACTCCGTGATGCAAAATTCTGGAGTTTGACTCCTTATGATTGGGCAGGTAATACCGATGGTGCAGCATGGATAATTGAAGCAAATACAAAGAACCGTTATAAGTACATAGTGAGACAATCACCAACCGGCAAACTAAGGGAAATAGGACAGCTAATGCTTGAATTAAGCGGATTAAAGGAAGAAATGTATTAACTATTACAAGGGCTGGTGCTAACATTGCATTTGAAAAAAAGAGGCAGCAGAGCGATCTTGCACTACAAAATTATAATCACCAACAGAATGTAAATGAGGCGGCAGGACATGAAATTCCGCTTCTTCGCAAATACGTTCTACGTTTAACCACCTAAACAAAAACCACCGCATAAAACCAAACAACCGTAACAGCAAAAAGCAACGAGTCAAAACGGTCTAAAAACCCGCCATGGCCGGGCATCAAATGTCCGCTGTTTTTTACACCTGCCATTCGTTTTAATTTACTTTCAAACAGATCGCCGTAAGTACCTGCAACACTTGCAAGAACAGCTATAATAGCAGTATGAACAATAGAAAGGCGCCCGGTAAAATAAGCAACAAGGCACATGATAATTATGGCAAGAATAATTCCTCCCACCGTTCCTTCCCAGGTTTTTTTTGGCGAAATGGATGTAAGCGGAGTTTTACCAACAAGGGATCCAACGAGGTAAGCCATGGTATCATTGACCCACAATGTAAAAATGATCAACAGCGGAATAGTCATGCTTAACTGGTAATCTTCCTCTATCCAACGGTTACGCAGGTCAACTAATAACCCAAGGGATAATGAAATATAAAGCAGGCCAACAAATGAATACCCAATATTTTTTAAAAAGAATTTTTTTGATTCAATAAAAACTATGAGGGGTATTAAAAATAGCATGGCCAACCCAGCCCACCAGCCTGCTTCACTTAACCGTATGCCAAACAACTGCAATTCACTGTTGGTGAAATAAAGCATCAGGCACCAGCCACCCAACATCACTCCATATTTATGAAAGGTTGTAATGAGACTATAATCTTTATTAAAACGGGAAACTAAACGTTGATACTCTACCCAGCAGCCAAAATGTATAGCACTGAATAAAATAAAAAAAGACCAGCGGCTCCAAAACAATCCAACAGCCATCACTGCTACAAAAACAATGGATGTTAATGCCCGGATTCTGAATGTTTGCCAGTGAAATGCCATGCTAAAAAGTAAAATCCTTTTCCGATGTATTGGGTTTATCACCTGCATACACACTTTCGTAAGTAGTGACAGCAATTTTTTTCATCCACAGTACAATGGCTACAACAATTGCAGCACTTACCAGGGCCATTATGGCCAGGCTTGATTGATCAAATAAAGTAGCTTCAGTATTTTGAATTAAGTGCGGCTGAAAATAAATAAGGATGATTAAGAATGCGTCATAAACGAAATGAGCAAGGATGGCGGGCCACAGACTTC
>JALZIY010000125.1 GCA_030860085.1 Bacteroidota bacterium
ATAAATTCAATAGCACCTGCATGCCGCATACTGGTTCTGCGTTGTTCATCCGCCATTATCGCAAGACCAAAATCGAGTAATACATAATTTCCGGTGCTTTCATTAAATTTTACATTATTGCTTTTTATATCTCCGTGTTTTACACCTACCCGGTGGCAATGTGCTAATGCATTGGAAAGATGTGCTGCCAATTTGATCGTTTCTTTTAAAGTAAAAACCTTATCATGTGGTGATTTAAGTAACTCTTCAAGGTCAGGGCCTTCTATAAATTCCATTTCAATAAAAGGAAGATTGCCTGTTTCGGTAATGCCGGAGCCTAATATTTTTACAACATTAGGGTTTGATTTTTCATTGACCTTCTTGAGTTTTTGTACTTCATTTTGAAAGTCTGTAAAATGCTTATCATTGGGATTTTCGCTGTGAATAGGTGTCGGCAAAAGCTTTACGGCTGTAATAATTTCACCCATGCGCCGTCCTTTGTATATAGAACCTTGCCCGCCGGTTTTTATAGCTCCCATATTTTCCAGCCCTTCTGTTATGGTGAAAACTTTAGCCATTTGATAAATTTAGTAGTATGTATGAGAATAAAAATCTAATAATAATATTTCACCCAAATTTTACCGTGATTTTGTCTAAAAAGTTAGAAGTACCTGTTTGTAGATCAATGCGAAGGGTTAATTAAACTATGCATATTGCAAATCATAAATAATTTAGAAAATATAAGGAAACAAAAATGCAATAATTGATTAAGCGGTATGTTATAGTTCAAGATTTTAACCCGCTATCCCTAAAGGGGAAATTTTATATTTTGAAAATTTATGCTAAGAAGCAATAGCGGTAACCTTTTGACTTTTGGCGTTTCATGTTTGAATTACATTAAATAACTTACTTATGATCGATAGCACAACTTTTAATTCAACTAAATTTACTTCAGGAAGAAATCACTATATGAAATCAAAAACCTCGTTTTGGCAACGCATTGGCCTGCATGACTGGTTCTTAAAAAAAGAATCCGGAAATGAGTTGTCAAAAGTGCCAATTATAACACCTAATGATGTGTTCAGATATATACTGGATAAATTTAACGAGTCTATTACCCAGTTATCTTTTGCCGACAGGCTGGTGTTTTATCACGAGTACATTATTTGTTTTAATGCCGAAGATTATAAAGAATTCATGGATAATAAAAAAGGCATTTTTGGTTTAATTGTCCAGGAATCACTAAAGAAATTTTATGCTATACTAAAAGACAGGCGTTCGCAGGGGAAAACAGTTGAGCCATCCAGCTCTAAATGGGTTTTTCGTTTTGTATCTCACCCGGAGTATGCACCCGGCGACAAAAGTTTTATAGGAAGACTGCTTCCGGGCAATCATCAAAAAGAAGAAAACCTTCGCATCACTTTTATTCCACGACAGACAGGTATTGCACAAACATCTGACATAAGCCCGGATATTTTAAAAGGATTTACATTTTACAGCGAAGGTTATTATGAAGTGCCTTACCAGGAGGATTTAGCACTTGATGAAAAAAAACTGGGAAGTGCCACAACATCTCTTTTAGCAAGATTCGAAGCCATTTTACCCGACAAAGAATTTGCAGGCCGTAAGCTTGAGTATTTTATGAAAGATGAAGAGGTCACCATTTCAGGAAAAGAAGAATCAAAAGAAACTTCCGGTATTTTTAAAATTCCATCCGATTGGGTAAATACACCACACCTGCGCATTCGCTACAACAAAAGCGACAATAAATTATTTCTGGCATCTTTTGGAGAAAAAACCCTCGTGAATGAAAACGTAATTTCAGCAAGTGCGCCGGGTAACCCTTCATGGACCGAACTTCCTTTTAATTCTAAAGTAGTGCTCAATGGAATTGTGGGTATAAACATTTTTAAATCATGATATCCGCCATTTTATCTGTCTGCTTTTTTGCTATCTGTGTAGCACTGCTGCTGGCACATTTCATGGATATAAAAAAATCTCACAACCGCAATGGCTGAAAATTATTTTGGCATAACCGATACAGGCAGGCAAAGAGATAATAATGAAGACAACTTCATTGCAGCACCTGTTTTTAATAATGCACTTATTGCCGCTTGTGTAATTGATGGTGTTGGCGGTTACGAAGGTGGCGAAGTAGCCGCCGCCATAGCCAGGGAATCTATTTTGCAATCTTTTTCCGGCAATGCTGCAGAAATGTTTGTTACCATGAGAAATGCTTTTGGTAGCGCCAATGAAAAAATTTACCAGGAAAAACTGAATGGTGATAAGAATAAGGACATGGCCTGTGTGCTAACCCTTGCGTTGGTTGATGTACCAAATAACAAATTTTATTATGCACATGTTGGCGATACAAGGTTATACTTGCTCAGAGATAATACATTGATAAAACTAACAAAGGACCAATCATTTGTTGGATTTTTAGAAGACACGGGCCGTTTGACAGAAGAGGCCGCCATGACGCATCCTAAGCGAAACGAGATCAATAAAGCATTGGGCTTTGATCCTAACATACCAGTCAATTCAGATTATATAGAAACAGGAGAATCGCCGTTTTTACCTGGCGATGCCATACTTCTTTGCAGTGACGGGCTGACGGATATGATCAACAGTAGTGAGATTACTTCTATTCTTTTAAAAAATACCAGCTTACAGCAAAAGGGTCAGGAATTAATAGAGTCTGCAAACAACGCGGGAGGTAAGGATAATATTACCGTTGTTCTCGTGCAGAATAATAAAAAACCGGTAAAACAAAAGGCAACTAAACCTGTTGTTGTAAAAAAAAAAGGCTACCCAAAAAAGTGAAAACATTTCTTCCGGAATCCCGGAAAGAACTTTAGACACAAATTTGCCCCGAACAAGTAAAAGCCGTAAAGGGCTTGTCGTTTTTCTTTTGCTTTTATCCGTCTTTTCTTTAGGAGGTTTTTTATACCTGTACTGGCAACAGGAAAAATCGCCCCCCGTTGTTTCGGCAGTAGTAAATACAGAAAAGAAATTAGGTGAAAAGACACTTCAGAAAGCGATTGATTATGTTAGCTCAGACACCCTTTATTTGAGTGATTCTGTTTTTGGAAAATCAATTGCATTAACGGATACGATTTGGATCAACAGGGATTCGCTTTATATAAAAGGTTTTGGAAAT
>JALZIY010000143.1 GCA_030860085.1 Bacteroidota bacterium
TTTTCATGCAGTTCCACAAAAACAATATCTAAACCATCGAGTGAGCTTCCGCTCATTAATCCAATTGCTTTATAAACCATATCTTCTATTTCTGATTTGGGAATTTTGGGATCTGGTGATTTTTTTGATTATTCCTATTCTTTTTTGCAGTGATGTCAGCAGCATTAAAAATACTAACGAGTTCATTTGCTTTTTTAATCAAAGGATCAATGCCATCAGTGTCTTTGCTTAGTATTGCCTCTTTGGTCACTTCGAGCCAATATAGAGATTCATCTGCTTCCTCTAAAACAATTTCTAATTTGTAAATAAAATCCGCTTTTGATTTTGCTCTGCAAGCGGCTCTGTAATTAGCGCCTACGGAACCTGCGGAACGGATAACTTGTTTGGCGGTTTCAAAACCAGCCGCGTTCTTAGGAAAAAATTGGCAAAGCTTAATTACTTGAATATGAAATTTTTGAATTCTTTGTTGAAGTTCAAATTTTGTCATGATTTTTTTTTAAAAATGTAACATTTAATAAATCCCAAAATCACAATATCTCAAAATCACAAAATTGCATTACAATTTACTACTTCGTTCTTAGCTTTGGCTTCATGGTCATTAATCTTAGTAAAGAAAATTCATTGGTCAGCATCTGGATAGCTGAGATCCGGGATACAGTAATTCAATGCGACCGGATGCGTTTTCGCCGCAACCTGGAAAGGATTGGTGAAATTGCCGCTTATGAAATAAGCAAAACGTTTTCTTTTAAAAAAGTTGAAATACAAACACCCTTGGGTATTGCTTTATCAAGTGTGCTGGAGGAACAGCCTGTACTAACCACTATACTAAGAGCCGGCTTGCCTTTACACCAGGGATTATTAAATTATTTTGACAAAGCTGATAATGCATTTGTATCTGCTTATCGCAAGCATGATAAGGATGGCAGTTTTGAAATTTCTCTTGAATATCTATCATCCCCGGAAATCGAAAACCGCATTGTTATTATTTCAGACCCCATGCTGGCCACTGGCGCTTCACTGGTAAAAACTTTTCAATACCTGCGTGAAGAAGGGGAGCCTAAACATATACATATTGTAACAGCCATTGCCTGTACTGTAGGTATAGAATATGTGCGGAGGAATATTCCTACCGCGACTATCTGGTGCGGCGACATTGATGATGAGTTAACAGCCAAAGGTTATATCGTTCCAGGCTTAGGAGATGCCGGAGATCTTGCATTCGGCTCTAAAATTCAATCTTAGCAGATTTTAATTTGCTAAAGGTTTTATTTTTCTTAATTTCCGCATACTTATGAAAATGAGGTTTTTTATCACTATAATTTTCTGTACCACCTGTTTTTTTTTAAAGGCGCAAGACCCTAATTTTTCCCAATTCTTTGCCTCCCCTCTTACATTAAACCCGGCCTTTACCGGCAAGTTTGATGGCCAATTGCGTATAGCAGGAAATTATCGCAACCAATGGCCTACCATTAATAATGCATTTACAACCTATACGGCTTCTATTGATGCTGGTATTTTAAAAAACAATATTTCTGAAGTAGACCAGTTTGGTGTTGGCTTTATGGCTTTTTCTGACCAGGCAGGAAACGGTGTGTTGAAAAGCAATTTTTTATCTATATCCACTGCATATCACAAAGGTCTTGATGAAGATGGTATGAACCAGATTGGCGCCGGTTTCCAGGCGACTTATACAAGCAAAAGCTTAGATGTTACAAAAGTTTTTTTTGAAGACCAATTAAGATCAGATGGTTTTACCGGCATTAGTAATGAAGTTTTTAATAACTCCCAATTAAGTGTCAACTATTTTGATGTGCAGGCAGGCGTACTTTATAATGGGACTACTAATGGCGATAATAATATTTATGCAGGTATTTCTATTTATCACCTTAACAGGCATAAAGAAACTTTTCAAAATGGAGAATACTACCTGGAGCCACGGATAACTTTTCAAGCGGGTGGCAGAATACCTCTGGGTCAATTTAACTCTTTTCATTTTAGCGGTAACCATAGCAGGCAGGCTAATGCAATTAATACCATGATTGGTGGCGCTTATGCTTTAAACCTTAATGCCGATGAAGATGTTCCTACTAATTTATACCTCGGAAGCTGGTTCCGGTTTGGTGATGCTGTTATTCCTTATGTAGGCCTGGAATGGGGAGAGTTCAGGCTGGGCGCTTCGTATGACGTAAACACTTCTAAATTAAAACCTGGCTCTAACATGCGAGGCGGAGGGGAATTTTCGTTGATCTACGTCAGGCAACCAAGAGACCAGAATGTAAAAAAACTTAATTGTCCGAAGTTTTAGAAGTAGCCACAAGTTTACAGTTCACAAGTTTACAGTTCACAAGTTTACAAGTTTACGGGTTTACATGTTATCCAATTAATTAATCAACAGATCATAAGCTGACAGATGTAGCGTTAATCGTTTTCAGATTTAACATCCAATATTGAATAATTATTTGGTGTACACTTCCGGCTACCTTTCCAAAACTAAAAAACGCGGCCAAACTTTTGTAGCAATATCCCATTCAACATTGAAGTTTAAGATCAGCTATATTTTAAACACGAATAATTATGACTAAAGAACCAGAAAAAAATTTTGAAAAAAAAATATGGATTGCTTCTGCTATAGTTGCACTATTCATTATTCTTCTTTGGATAATCAAAGTAACCTTTAATGTTTTTTTACTGATTTTGGCGGGAGCATTAATTGCTCTTTTTTTCAGGGGCCTTAGCGGGCTGATCCAAAGGAAAACAAAATTGAATGATAAGCTAAGCCTTGCTATTTCTATACTAGGCTCATTGTTACTTGTAGCATTATTTTTTTGGTTTGCTGGAAATAGAATTCAGCAACAGGCTGGTGAACTGACAAAAACTTTACCCCAGACAATTGATCATTTTAAAACACAATTAAATAATTCTTTTATAGGCCAACAGGTTGTGGAAAAAATTTCTTCGCAAGATAATACAGCCAAAGCCTCATCCTTTATTAAAAGTTTTTTTAACAGCACATTTGGTGTGCTGGGCGATATTTATGTAGTGCTTTTTATTGGCATCTTTTTTACCGTTTCGCCAAAAACTTATGTTGATGGATTTATTAAATTAGTGCCAACAAAAGCAAAATCAAAAACAGAAGAAGTGGTGAATAAAGTAAGCGCTACATTAACAAAATGGTTAAAAGGACAGTTCTTGGCCATGTTAATTGTTGCCGTTCTTACTGGCATTGGACTAACCATCATTGGAATGCCTATGGCGTTGGTTTTAGCCCTCATAGCAGGCCTGCTAAACTTTATACCCAATTTTGGACCGCTGATAGCTATGATACCTGCTATTTTGGTCGCGTTAATGCAAGGCCTTACTACAGCTTTGATTGTGGCAGCGCTTTACATTTTCGTACAAATGATTGAAAGCAATCTTATTACTCCACAAATACAGAAAAAACTAATCAATATACCGCCGGCACTTATAATAATTGCCCAGTTGTTTATGGGTGTATTAACAGGTGGGCTTGGGTTGATCCTGGCTACCCCCCTCACTGCCATTCTTATGGTGGTTATACAGGAAACGTACGTTAAAAAGCAAGAATAAGTGTTTGCATTTGTAAATGACCTTGCGTTGTCATACGCGTACATTAAACGTAAGAATCTTACCATAACCTTTTACGTTGCACGACCTTGTTCATCATTGCGTTGGCTGAAACTATTTTTATCCAAATACTAACGGCAACAAGAACCAACTAAATAGTGTAATAAGCAGTATGGCAATAATATTCATCACGGCCCCAACCTTTGTCATATCTCTCAGCTTAATATAGCCACTTGAAAAAGCAATAGCATTTGGAGGCGTACCCATTGGCAGCATACTGGCACAACTGGCAGCAAGCGTCATAGGTATACCTAACAATAATGGATGCATGTTAGCTGCTTCTGCAAGGCTGCTAACTACCGGGGCAAATACAATTACCTGCGCCACATTACTCATTA
>JALZIY010000155.1 GCA_030860085.1 Bacteroidota bacterium
GGATTTTACCTTCTTCAACCGGTCTTTTAATATCATCATTTACAAAAAAAGAATAAGGCGCTGATAAGTAGTTTAAAGGAGAATTTTCCAATTTCTGTTTTCCTGTAATAACCACTGCATTGATCATAAACAATAAAAACAGTGCGGCTAATGTGGCGGCAAAATGTGTTGTATTAAAAGCTGGTTTTTTATAAACGCCGACAATTTTTTCAATCCGGTTTAATAAATGCTTTTTATCTGCAGCACCCATGGCCAAAACAGGTGTTGAATGAGAAGATTTTTCCAATTGCAATAAAGCAGACGCATAACTGATTTTATCATATTCAAACTGGAGAACCATTTCATCACAACAATTTTCTCTTTCCAGTTCAGCTTTTTTCAAAAATAATTTTATAAATGGATTGAAGTAAAGAATAACATGAATAATTGTAAGAAGCAAATTCACTAAATAATCATAACGTTTTATGTGCGAAAGTTCATGAAGTAGAATAGCTTCTACTTGCTGTACCGTTAAATTATTTAAAGCAGCAACGGGCAATAAAATAATTGGTTTTAAGTAACCAATAGTAACAGGTGACTTTACCAATTGAGAAATATAAATTTTTACTTTTCTGCTTATACTTAAATGGCTACCAATTTTTTGTACAAATAAACGATGATAATAAGGTGCTTTTTCCAGGCCTTTGTTTTTTATCAATTGCAAAAAACGCCAGTTCAACAAAATTTTATATGCGGGAAAAACAATAAGACAGAGATAAGCAACAGAAGCCGATGTGAGTAAAACAGGAAGAAACTGTACAGATTGTGCAAAGGGCAGACTTAATATCGAACCCTGGTTCGATCCGTTCAGGAAATAAATGACAAAGGTGTGCACAAACCATGTAAAGCCGCCGCCAATGCTATAAACAGAAAGCCAGTATTTTTTGTTACTTGATAATTTAAAAAAATGATTAGCTACTAAAAAGCAGCACCACAACAAAGCCATCTGCCAAAAGCTGTTGAGCGTTGCCCAGCCCAGCGATTGAAGGAAAACAGAACTATTTAGATCTGCCATCTTACTGTTTTTTCAGGTTATCTAATAATGTTTGTATTTTTTCTAATTCTTCGGGATTGGATTTATGTTCTCCTAATGCCTGTAATACTAATTGCGTGGACGATCCGCCAAAAAGCGAATCGATCATTTTCTCCAATAAATGCTTTTGAGTTTTTTCTTTATTTACCGCAGGCTGGTAAATATGTGTACGCATTGATTCGTCTCTTTTTACCAAGCCCTTTTCATGCATGATCTGCATTAGTTTAAGAGTAGTGGTATAACCAACATTTTTGGTTTTGCCAAGTTCTTCATGAACTTCCCTAACGGTAGCAATACCACGCAACCAAAGTATCTGGAGAATTTCCAGTTCGCTTTCTGTCGGTTTTATGTATTTAGATGCCATAGCAATTTATTTCATAACGAATATACGACCAATTTCGTATGTACAAAATTTCTTTGGAAATTTTTTTTATAAATGTAAATATTAATTCATTCTTTAAAAAGCAATGCGTTTGCTGATCAAAATATCCAAATCTCCTTGCTTTGAGCTTACCTTTTATATGAACGGTATTATTTTTTGGGAGAGAGTTGTAATTAATCAACTTCTATCTGCTGTAGATAAGCTTTTAAGGTTGACTACTTGTCAATATAAAACGATTCTCTACAGGAGTAATGTGCAGGTAAGCAGATAAAATGTCATCAACAGTATCGCCGCCGGCAACAACAAATGTTTCAAAAACTCCCATCTGCGGGGAGTGTTAATTTCATCATGTTTTACTGCTTCATTTTATTTAGAGGATTTCAATTAAGTATTGAGGTATTTAAAAAAACTGGGAAGTCCATTACTTTGAGCAGGTATTGAAAGGGGTTACTTTTTTACAAGAAACCGTGAATCTGTGTATCAATTTAAGACTTTTTATTGCACACGAAGTCTTTGTTCAACTTTCTGCCCATAATGGAAATAATTACAAAGAGATAAATAATGCTGTACTATCTTTTTATTATCAATCATGTCTTATCCCTTCAGCTACCTTAAACACATGCAGCACATAGGGGAATATGGCATCCATTGTTTCTTCCACGCCTCGGGGAGAGCCGGGTAATGTAATGACCAGTGTATTTTTTATAAATCCTGCTACCCCGCGGGATAACATGGCATAGGGCATCCGCTGCTGACCATAATTGCGGGCTGCTTCCATAATGCCAGGAATTTCTCTGTCAAGCAAAGGTGTTATTGCATCCGGTGTAACATCTCTTGAAGAAAGACCGGTGCCGCCGGTGAAAAGAACAAGATTATATCCATCATCGCTTAGTTGCTTTACTTTGGCTTGTATCAAAGTAAATTGATCAGGAATTATTTCATGAACTTCAGCCGTCATATTGTATTGTCCCAGTTTTTCAATGATCTTTTTACCACTGCTGTCCTGTCTTGTACCCGATGAAACACCATCCGAACAAACAATCACGGCACAACGCAAACTGCCTGTCAGTTCATTTTTAAAATCCGTTTTTCCACCTTTCTTAGTTTCCAAACTTATCGTTGATATTTCTACGCCTTTATCTAAAGGTTTCAGCATATCATAGATAGTTAAAGCCGTGATAGCGGCACCGTGCATAGCTTCTACTTCCACTCCGGTTTTATAAATGGTGTGCACTTCTACTGTAATAATAAGATTCAAACCATGCAGTTCATGTGTTATGGCAGCATATTCAACAGGGAGAGGATGACAATCGGGAATTACATCACTTGTTTTCTTGATGGCTAATAATCCGGCGGCTCTTGAAAATTCAAATACATCTCCTTTAGGTACTTTCTTATTTTTAATGGCATCAATAGTTTCTTGTTTTGAAACTGAAACTATTGCTGTAGCAATGGCTATTCGTAAACTAATTGTTTTATGTGTAATGTTAACCATGGATTAGAACCTCACCCCAACCCCTCTCCAAAGAAGAGGGGCAAGAGTCCTTACGTTGAAAAAATTAATAAAAAACAACTATTATTCTTTTTTGTTTTCTTTCCATTGATACGTTTCATCTTCAAATAATTCCTTTCCCCAAACAGGTAACTCTGCTTTTAATCTTTCTACCGTTTCTTCGCATGCATCAATAGCTGCTTTACGATGTGGAGAAGATGTAAAAACAAATAATGAAATTTCTCCCGCAGCTACTTTACCCAGCGAATGATAAACATGCATACAGGTCAATTTGTGTTTCAAAAAAATATCTTCCCGTATAATATGCATTTTTTCCAATGCCATTTCTTCGTAGGTCGTGTATTCTATTGCTGTTACTTTTTTATCATCAATCACATCTGCCCTTACCTGTCCCAAAAAAATGCTGTGTCCACCAATGAGTGTTTGCGTGCTGTGCTTCCGAATGCTATCTGCAATAAATGATGCAGCAATGGCGCCTTGTACAAATATATTTTTTGGTTTTCTTTCTTTCATAATTCTTATGCCTGATGTAATTGTTTTCATTTTTAACCACCCGCAAATGGAGGTAGTAAAGCAACTGTATTGTTGTCAGTTAATACAGTATTTTTCAAAATGACTTCCTTTTCTACAGCGATTATATATTTAGCATTTGCCAATGCAGGGTATTTTTTGTTTAATTCAATTACAAGTTCATCTGTATCAGAAATACCAGTAAGCTGCAAATTATTTCTACCTGTTATATCTTTAAGTTGTCCGAATATTATAATCTGTATCTGCATAAAATACAAATTTACCTTACCTGGTTGTTATTTGGAACCCCTATGACTACCGGATTAATAAAAATTATCTTCGCCTCAATTTATTTTTTATGGGAAAGCTTCATACATCTATTAATGATCATCACAAAGAGTTCATTGAATCCCAGCATTTGTTTTTTGTAAGTACAGCACCATTGCATGCTGAAGGACATATTAATCTTTCTCCCAAAGGACTTGACAGTTTTCGGATTCTTTCATCCACCAGGGTTGCCTACATGGATATAGTAGGAAGCGGCAACGAAACTTCAGCACATATTCTTGAAAATGGACGTATCACTTTCATGTTTTGTGCATTTGGCGGGCCACCCAATATCTTACGTCTTTATGGTAAAGGACATACAGTTTTGCCTGGTGATGCTGAATGGGCAGAACTATCTTCCCATTTCATTTTGTTGCCTTCTACCCGGCAAATAATTGTGGCTGATATTTTTAATGTGCAGACATCCTGTGGCTTTGGCGTTCCTTATTATGAATACACCGGGGAGAGAGAACATTCGCACCAATGGGCTGAAAAGAAGGGTGCCGAAGGTCTGGAAGAATATAAGAAAGAGAAAAATCTTGTCAGTCTTGATGGATTGCCTACAGCGCTATCACAACATTAAGCAGTTGTGAATAATAATTTATAGGCAGCCAGCATCAATACCAATGCCAGCGTATATTTCAAAATGGTTTGTTTAAACCGGAGCGAACCAAAATAAGCCCCAAGTAAACCGCCAACAAAAGCTATTGTTACATACATATACATGTCGGGGCTGAATCGAATCCCTTTTGTAAATTGTCCTACCAGTCCGGCTAATGAATTGACGAAGATGAACAAGGCGCTGATGGCTGCCGCTTGTTTCATGTCTGCCCATTTTAATAATATTAAAACAGGCGATAAAATAATACCTCCACCGATACCAATCAAACCAGAAAGAAAACCAATTGTTGCCCCAATGACCAAAGACAATATAGTGTTTGATTTTTTTATTTCATCGGGCCGCAGGTTGGCGAAAAATACAAAACGGATAATAGGTATCAGCAACAGAA
>JALZIY010000156.1 GCA_030860085.1 Bacteroidota bacterium
CTTTCATCGCCACGATAAGTAGCAAATTCTGTTTGCCAACGATGCTCACCTCTGAATATGTCATTCCATAACACTCTTCCTTTGACATCACGTGCCGATACGTGTAAATCCCCTTCAGAAACCATTGTACGCCTGGTAATTGCGATTTGTGCATGTACGGTTCCGTATTGTTTTACAACTGAATCGGGCTTGTACACTATTTCACGGATGACAACTTCTTTAGAAACATTGCGTGTTTGGGTTTGATCATAAGGTCGTCCAATTTCCATTCTGCCTAAACGCATTTCTAAAATTTCATCTGCCTCTATATTGCGGCTTTTAGCATCCCATTCTGAAAATAATTGTACAAAATCGTTATTCAACTGGTACCTTAAATTGCGGATTATGTCTTCTTCAAAATTTCTTATTTGATAAGAACTGCTGTATTGGTAACCTCCATAATTTTGATCCATTGATAACACTACTACATTTACTACTGCCGCCTGGTAAGCTTCTTCCATTTTTTTACGGATAGCAATATCATCAGGCGTATATTTCAGCGCTGTTTTAAATTCATTATGAGCTTCGCGAAAAGAAGTTTTGTTGTCTTGATTTAATAGTGTCAAACCTTTTTGATAATGTACTTCTGCAGATTTATTTTGGTAGGTTTCAACATAATCAGAATAATCAACAGGGAGAATGAAGTCGAATAAAGATGGTTGTCCTTTTACTAATAAATAGAGATTTTGCAACTGGCGATACTCATTATATAATTTTACAAAGCGTGAATCGCTTGTGGTATTTGATAAAGAACGGATATTACCCTGGTATTTGTTGACAGCATTATTGTATGCGTTTTTTGCAAGCGCTTTTGATTCTCCGTCATTTGGATTCTTTTGTAGTTTTTTTATAGCCAGCTCTATTGCATTAGTATAGTTTCCTTTGTCATAAGCTTTGTTAGCCGTTTTACAGGCATAAAGACTAAAAGAAAAAGAAAGAAGTAAAATGTAAATTCTGTTCATGGAGTGTAGGCTTTGGTAATAAGATGCAAATAAACTTCCAAACATATATGCAAATCCCACTTTAATTAGCTGTTAACAAACCTGATTGTTAAGTTTTTAAAATGTCGCGAACAAAATTATGATACTCCGGAAACTTAGGCAGATTATTATGTCCACCTCCAATAATGCGTATGAGTGTAACCCTTCGTGGCAGCAGTTTTTGCAATGCCTCGCTGTGTGATATTGGTATTAACCAGTCTTTAGTACCATGTATAATATAGGTTGGACATTTTACATTTAATATCCATCTATCGGTACGCAGGTGGTAACGCAATACAAAACGTACAGGTAAAAAAGGGAGAAATCTCTCCACCACTTTTTTAAAATTATAATAGGGTGCATCAAGGATTAAAAAACGAGGCATGTTATCAGAAGCAAGCTTTGTAGCAAATCCACTTCCCAGGCTTCTGCCATATACTATCAGGTGCTCTTCAGCATATTTTTTTGCCAGCTCATTGTAAATGAATTGCATGTCATGCAACATTTGCTTTTCGCTGCGTTTACCGGTGCTTTTCCCAAATCCGCGATAGTCAACTAATATCACATCATAATCATACCGGTAAAAATCAAGTGCATATTTGGCCCAGCCTTTTATGCTGCGAGTGTTTCCGTGAAAATACAGGATCAGGCCTTTTGTATTTTCCCTGTAAAAATGCAAACCATTTATACGAACACCGGGTTCTATGTCAAAGTTTAATTCTGTAAACGGGATATCATATTTAAATATGAAATCAGCCTTTAATTTTTCCGGTTTAAAAATTAATTTTTCCTGAAGAAAATAAACAAGGATGGATAAAACGGCAATGCCAATGATTATATATAATACGATAGAAGGCACTGTAGTTAGTTATTGAAGTTAAACAACTACTGTTAATTACTTAAGAAGGCGTTCCTAATCTTCTATGCGTTTTAATTTCATGTTAGTAACTGGTGCTACAATTAATGGGAATTTTTCTATTGTAACAGTACTTGCATCAAGTCCAAAACCTCTTTCTTCTGAAAGGCTGATTTCTTTTAACCAAAAATGGAAATTCATCATCAGCCGTTCTGTAAAAGGCAATTCATTATCCTGGCTTAAATATTTTTCCATTACAATAAAAGAGAAATCCCCTACTATATTACTTCGCTCCAGGCTCTCATAACGGCTGGTAATATTTACTTCTTTGTTTGCTACGAGGTCCTCTACTACTTTTCTAAACATCAGGTTAATACGTGGTTCCATCCGAAACCCTAAACGGAACTCAACCCGGATAATATCGTTTGGAATAATATGATCTACCTTATATTCTGCAGTGTATGGATCATCGAGTGTATCCACATGTATAAACCAGTAAATATCTGCCCGTTTTGGTTTTTTGTTGAGAATGGAATAAATGATCTTATGCTCAATTTCTTTTGGATTGTCAGCGCTGGTTAAATACACTAAATGAGTTGCGTATTTTGGTACAGAACGATCATTACTAAGCTCCTGGATTTTTGAAATGTAATGCTCAAGCCGCACAAATTCTATATACCTGTTTTTGATCTTCCTGGCTTTAAACCAGATATACATGATCATGAACATGACACTACCAATAATTAGTGTGATGTAACCACCATGTAAAAATTTATTAAGCAAGGCAATTAAAAAGAAAATCTCAATAACAGAATAAACAGCAAGGAACGTCCATATATAAACCGGTTTTATTCGTCGCAACACCATAAAGTTGGCAAAGAGGATGGTTGTCATTATCATGGTTATAATAATGGCCAATCCGTATGCAGCTTCCATTCTTTCAGATGTACGGAAATAAAGTACAACACCTATACAGCCTATAAACATCATCGTGTTTAGTGAAGGAATAAAAAGTTGACCCCTGGCTTCTGAAGGATATCGGATTTTTAGTTTTGGCCAAAGATTAAGCCGCATAGCTTCACTAATTAATGTAAAAGAGCCTGTGATCATGGCCTGACTGGCAATGATGGCAGCACAGGTAGCGATAATTACACCCGGAATAATAAACCAATGAGGCATTAGATCGTAAAATGCATGAATGCCTAATTGTTCTTTCACATCTTTTGTTACTGTTAATCCGTTATGGCGTGAAAGTAACGAAGCACCTTGCCCCAGATAATGTAATATCAGGCAGCTTTTTACAAATATCCACGAAATACGGATGTTGCTTTTACCGCAATGACCAAGATCACTGTATAAAGCCTCTGCGCCTGTTGTGCACAAGAATACTGCACCCAATAGCCATATTGCCTGGGGATAAGATCTTAAAAATTCAAAAGCGTAGGTGGGGCTAAAAGCACGAAAAATAGTGAAATCATCAGCCAGGTGAAAAATACCGAGTAAAGCAAGCATTGAAAACCAAACCGACATAACAGGTCCGAAAAACCGGCCAATAGAAGCAGTGCCAAACTGTTGCATAAAAAAGAAAAGCGCCAGGATAAAAAGTACGATGTAAACGATATACTCATCTATGCCTCCAAAAATTGGTAGCTTTTTTAAACCTTCCACTGCGGAGGTAATAGATATGGGGGGGGTAATAATACCATCTGCTAACAAAGAAGCGCCTCCAATCATGGCAGGCAATACAAGCCATTTTTTATGTCGCCGTACTAATGCATATAAAGCAAAGGTTCCACCCTCACCACGATTATCTGCACGCAATACAAGCCACACATATTTTACTGTAGTCTGAAGAGTGATGGTCCAAATAATACAGGATAAGCTACCGACAATTAACTCTTCTGTAATGGTTCTGCCATTAATGATAGCGTTATAAACGTATAAGGGAGAAGTCCCAATATCTCCGTAAATAATGCCAAGTGCAACAATAAGCCCAGCTAGCGTAACTCTGTTAAGAGGAATTTTCACTTAAACCCGGATTGATTATTATAAACTGCCAATTGTTTTTGCGTTTGCAAAGGTATAAGTTAAAACTAATGTTAAAAGTTATGCCCTACTGATTTTTATTGAAAAGCATACGTTTAGGTTACAGTATTAAACAACCTGTGCAGCTATCTAAAATTTTAATCGTCCTTATTTAGTACATACGTAATTTTAAACTGATAAATTTTTATACGAATGAAGTTTCTTAAATATATTTTTTTTATATGCCCGTCTTTATTTGCACTTGATTCTTTCGCTCAAAAGATCGTTTATTCCGAACCTGACAAGGATGAAACCCGCCGTATGAATTTTGAAGTGGTTGGAAAAGTAGCCGGTAATTTTATGATCTATAAAAACATACGGGGTAAAAATTTTATTAGTTTATATAACAATGACATGCAACAGATTGCTAAATCTGAACAGGATTATATGCCGGAAGATCGCCTGATCAATGTGGATTTTTTCCCTTATACCGACTACGCTTACATGATCTATCAACACCAAAGGAAAAATGTAGTGTATTGTAACGCTGTAAAATTGGATGGAACGGGGAAAAAAATTGGTGATATCATGGAATTAGATACAACACATATTGGTTTTACAACCAATAATAAGATATACTCTGCCATCAATAGTGATGATAAAAGCAAGATCATGCTTTTTAAAATTAATTCGCGTAATAAGTCACGGTTTTTAGTTACCACTCTTTTATTTAATGAGGTACTCAGCTTACAAAAGCGAAGCAGATTGGTAATGCCAATGGATGAAAGAAATGATTACCTGGATGAATTTTCGATTGATAATGATGGTGATCTTGTGTTTACAAAAATTACACGCAATAGCAATGATAATGTAACAAAAACGTTTCTTATCTGGAAGCCTGCTATGAGTGATTCTTTATCTTTTACTGATTTAGGTCTCGAGAAAATTTATTTAGATGATCTGCAGATAAAAGTAGATAATGCCAATAAACGGTTTTTTCTTTCTTCATTTTATTACAAGGAAAGAAGAGGAAATATTGAAGGATTGTATTTTTTTGTTTGGGATAAAACCACTCAAAAAACTGTGATGGAAAATACGCTGGAATTAAAAGAAGAATTACGAAAAGAAGCAAAAGGGGAATCAAATATTAAAATGGCTTTTAACGATTATTTTATCCGCAATATCATAGTAAAAAAAGATGGTGGTTTTGTCATTGGCAGCGAGGCGTATTACACATCATCAAGATATAACAACTGGAATCGTTTTAATTATTTATATGGGTCACCTTCCATGTTAGATTATTATTCCTATTCTCCTTTATATAATAGCTGGTACTGGCGCAACAGGTTCAATAATAACCAGTCAGTAAGGCATCATGCAGATAATGTAGCCATTTTATCTTTTGATAATACAGGAAAATTAGAATGGAGCAATGTTATTCATAAAGAGCAGTTTGATGATGAATCTGATGATCATATTTCTTACCAGTTAATAAATACCGGTGGGCAATTACATTTTGTTTTTAATCAGGAAGAAAAAAGAGCTCAGCTACTTAATGATTATACGGTAACCCCTGAGGGGCAGATTAATAGAAACCCTACATTGAAAAACCTCGATAAGGGTTACGAGTTTATGCCCAAGTATGGCAAGCAGGTGAGCAATAGGCAAGTGATCATTCCTTGCTATTATCGTAATTATATTTGCTTTGCAAAACTCGATTATAATTCATAGCATTGAGGTGTGATTGCGATTTTCAAACAAAAATCTCCTGGAAATGTTGGGATGCTATTCATTTTTGGCTTGCTTATTAAGCTTCCCCTTTTTATCTATCCAAAAATAGCAAGGCCATCCGAAGTGGATGGCAAAGGGTATTATTGGATATTTTCTTTTTTTGATCAGCCTGCCAATTTATTATTTGCTTCTATAGTTGCTTTTGCCTTGCTTTATATTCAGGCTTTACTGGTTACTATTTTGGTGAATGAATATAGGATGACAGCCAGGCCATCTTTTTTGCCAGGCATGTCTTATTTATTGATTACCTCATTATTGCCAGAGTGGAATTATCTATCTCCACCTTTGATTGCCACTACACTTATCATGTGGAGCATCAGCAAGCTTTTTCAGTTATATAATCTTCCTGGTGCCAATAGTAAAATTTTTAATATCGGGTTGCTTATTGGCCTTGCTTCTTTTTTTTACTTCCCTTCTTTATTGTTTTCTGTATGCATTTTTATTGGAATGATGATTCTCAGGCCTTTTCGTGTTAATGAAATCGTGCTTTTTATTGTTGGCATTATTTCACCTTATTATTTTTATTCCGTTTATCTTTTACTCACAGATCAATTTTCATTGCAACAGATCCTTCCACCTAACTATTTGCATGTACCATTTATGAAAAACTCTATATGGTTAGTGGCAAGCACTATCTTCCTTGGGTTTCCATTTGTAGCCGGCGGTTATTATATTCAAACTCATTTACGAAAGATGCTGATCCAGGCCCGTAAAAACTGGAGTATAGTTTTATTATACTTAGTAGTGGCGCTATTTATTGCTTTTATTAACAGTTCAAGCTTATTTACTAACTGGATATTGATGGTTGCACCCTTTGCTGCTTTTCATGCCTGCACATATTCCTATCCACCACGTAAATGGCTGCCAGTTGCAATATTTTGGACTATGTTAGCTTTTATTATAGCCCAACAATATGCAACAAACACATGGCATTAAAGACCCCATCCCCCAAAGGAGAGCACTAGTTTTAAAGTATTAATTCCCCTTTAGGAGATAGGCAGCAGACTATCTTTGTTTTTAATTTGTTTTATCATGAAGTTTGGAGTTGTTGTTTTTCCTGGTTCTAATTGTGACAGAGATATGCATGACGCATTAACCTACGATCTGAAACAGGAATCAATTATGTTATGGCATAAGGAAAGTGATCTACCCGGCTTTACAACAGATGATTGTATTGTGCTTCCAGGCGGTTTCTCCTTTGGCGATTATTTACGTACAGGTGCCATTGCCAGGTTCAGTCCAATTATGCAAACTGTTATTGATTTTGCAAACAGGGGTGGAAAGGTTTTAGGCGTGTGCAATGGATTCCAGATCTTATGCGAATCGCATTTACTGCCAGGTGCATTATTGCGAAATAACAACCAACAATACATCTGTAAAAATGTGCATATAAAAGATGCACAGGGAACTGTTTACAAAATACCCATTGCACATGGCGAAGGAAGATATTATGCAGATGAAAAAATCGTGGATAGTTTAAAAAAAAATAACCAAATTCTTTTTAGTTATTGCGATGCCAATGGAGATATTTCCGCAGAGGCAAACTGTAATGGTTCTATAAAAAATATTGCAGGTATTTGCAATGAGCAGCGAAATGTTTTTGGCATGATGCCTCATCCTGAACGTGCCTGTTCAATGACTTTGGGCAACATAGACGGAAGAAAAATTTTTAACTATTTGTTTTCCCAGGTATTGGAAACTGTATAGTGACGATTAATCAACAAAAAAAATATAGCTTCAAAATTGTCGCTTCGGGAACTTGAAAAGTAATAGTGAAAAAAGGATTTAGCCTGTGACGTTTGACGTTCACTTTTAACATAACAGTACTTGCAACCGAATATATAATTTAACATCTTTACAAAAATTAATCAAGGAAGTTTGCAATAGTAATATGGTAACAATGAAGAAATTATTATTTATTCTTTTTGCTTTTTTTATTGGAATAT
Organism: Bacteroidota bacterium; assembly: GCA_030860085.1. GTDB lineage: Bacteria > Bacteroidota > Bacteroidia > Chitinophagales > Chitinophagaceae > Flavisolibacter. Next base: position 7,638 of record JALZIY010000156.1, read on the forward strand.
TTTCTTTTGCTCAAAGCCCTGTGTCCTGGACCTTCAGCAGTAAAAAAATAGATGACAAAACATACGAGGTGCGCATGGTTGCTACTATTCAAAGAGGCTGGCATTTATATGCCCAGAAACAACCGGCTGATGCCATAGCCCAACCCACCGCTTTTAATTTTAATAATAATCCTTTGTTGAACCTTGAAGGGAAAGTAAAAGAAATAGGTAAGCTGGAGAAATACAAAGATGAAAATTTGGATATTTCGGCTAATCAATATAGCAACAAAGTTGATTTTGTACAAATAGTGAAAATGAAAGGAAAAGCAAAGACTGCTGTAACAGGTCAATTAGAATACCAAACGTGTGATGATAAAAAATG